>NZ_JBHXSL010000018.1:0-130393 GCF_042714725.1 Streptomyces sp. NPDC058685 | reverse complement strand
ACGTCAAAGCTTCAGCAACTCGCGCGCAGCGCGGTGAGAAAGCAGTCCGGACACCCCCCTCCGGAGAACCCGAACCCCGCACCCACCCACCAACCAAGCGCACCCGCGCAAACACAAGGGCACGCACCCGCACCACAAGGACCCGCGCAAAATGAACCCGCACCACAAGACCCGCGCCAAGAATGCGCGATGGCCGGTCAGCTCCCCAGCTGACCGGCCATTGCTGCCGTCCGCCGCACCCCCGTCCCCACGGGGTTTTGGCCGGATGTCCCCGACCCGGACCGCTCTTCCGGGTCCGGGGCGCTGGTCAGCGCCCCAGCATCACGCCCACGGACGACGCTTGTGTGACCACTGCTTCCCAGCCGCCGAACGCGACCACCAGCAGTGCCGCCAGGGGAAGAACCATCGCCGTCGCCACCAAGGGGTGTCGCCGGCCGGACGCGCGGCCGCCGAACGCGGCGTATGCCCTGCGTCCCTGCGTGCGGATCATGGTCCGCGATGCCGTGTCCGCCATGGTTCCTCTCCTGTTCGTCTGTAAGCGGCGGGTGTCTGACCTCGGGGGACGAGTGCTGCACCCGCCGCTTGACAACAACATTAGGGATCTCGCGGGCCCCGGGCGTCATGCCCGCGTACCGATTGCCGGGCCTCCCGGAGGATGAGCCGTCACCCCCCGGCGTACTCCCCAGGGTGGAGATGCCGTCCTAGGGCTTGGGGTCTTCCCGGAGGGGACCCTCCGAGGCGTCCTCCCGGGGGACCGGCTGCTCCACCAGAGCGAGGACTCTGGTGGCCATGAAGCGGGCCGTCCGGACCACGGTTCCGTTGCGGGTGACTTCGCTCACTTCCACCACACCTCTGCGCACCGCCGTCTCCACCCGGCGACCCGCCCGGCTTGCCACGACTTCGTACGTCCGCGTCGTGTCACCCGCGTCCACCACTATCTCCACGCGGTCACCCTTCATAGATCCAATCCCCCTTCTGCGACGGACCGTTGAGATCTCGCACGGGCCAAGCGGCATGGATCCGGCGCCCCCTGACCACTCTTCAAGTTTCCCACCCGGCACTGACAATCGATCGGGCCGCGAGGGCGCGGCCTATGAGCGCACCGGGGCGGGGATCCGTAAGCTGTGCCACGTCAGACGGACGACCGGGCAGCGGGGCGGGGCCTCCCGCCCGCTGGGCAGAGGTGGGGCTCCTCCCACCGCCAGGCAGGGGTGGGGTCTCCCCCACCGTAGGTAGGGGACGGACATGGCGATGATGCGGCTCCGGCGCGAGGACCCGCGTGTCGTCGGCTCGTTCAGGCTTCACCGGCGGCTCGGCGCGGGCGGGATGGGCGTCGTCTATCTCGGGTCGGACCGCCGTGGCCAGCGGGTCGCGCTGAAGGTGATCCGGCCGGATCTGGCGGAGGATCAGGAGTTCAGATCGCGGTTCGCCCGTGAGGTGTCCGCCGCCCGGCGGATCCGCGGAGGATGTACGGCGCGGCTGGTCGCAGCCGATCTGGAGGCGGAACGGCCGTGGTTCGCCACGCAGTACGTTCCCGGCCCCTCGCTGCACGACAAGGTCGCCGAGGAGGGCGTCCTCCCCGCCTCCGAGGTCGCCTCGGTCGGTGCGGCGCTCGCCGAGGGCCTGGTGGCGGTGCACGAGGCCGGTGTCGTGCACCGGGACCTGAAGCCGTCGAACATCCTGCTGTCCCCCAAGGGCCCGCGCATCATCGACTTCGGCATCGCCTGGGCGACCGGCGCGAGCACGCTGACGCATGTCGGTACGGCGGTCGGCTCCCCCGGATTCCTCGCCCCCGAACAGGTGCGGGGTGTGGCGGTCACCCCGGCCACGGATGTGTTCGCCCTGGGGGCGACCCTCGCGTACGCGGCGACCGCGGACTCGCCGTTCGGGCACGGCGGTTCCGAGGTGATGCTGTACCGCGTCGTGCACGAGGAACCGCATCTGCACGGCGTGCCCGACTCGCTCGCCCCGCTGCTGAGCGCCTGTCTGGCCAAGGACCCGGAGGAGCGCCCGAGCACCCTGCAGCTGTCGATGCGGCTCAAGGAGATCGCGGCGCGGGAGGCCCAGGGTCTGCCGGAGGCGCGCCCGCCGGCCCAGCGCGAGCGCATCGAGGCGGACCGGCCGACGTCGCGCCACCCGGAGCGCATGGAACGTACGGAGCGCATGGAGCGTCCTGAACGGCTGGAGCGCGGTGAGCGGCCGGAGCGGCGTACGGGGGGTTCCTCGGGGTCGCGGCCGCAGCAGCCGCGCAACTCCCGCCCTCAGGGGCGGCAGGGCACCCGGCCCGGAGCACGGACGACGTCGGGGGGACGCCGGCCCGCCAACCCGAGGCTGCTGCGGCAGCGGATCATCGTCTTCTTCGTCGTGACGCTGATCGTCGCGCTGGGCATCGCCGCGGCCCAGCAGCTGTGACCCGGACCCCGGGGGCGGTTCAGGCCCCCGGGCGGCCCGTCGCCACCGCGTAGAAGGCCACGGCCGCGGCCGCGCCGACGTTCAGCGAGTCGACGCCGTGGGCCATCGGGATGCGTACCCACTCGTCCGCGGCGACCAGTGCCTGGGTGGACAGGCCGTCGCCCTCGGCCCCGAGCATCAGCGCCACCCGCTCCAGCCGGTGCGGTGCGGCCTCGTCGATCGTCGCGGCCTTCTCGTCGGGGGTGAGGGCGAGGAGCTTGAAACCCGCCTCCCGTACCGCGTCAAGTCCCTTGGGCCAGGCGTCGAGACGGGCGTACGGCACGGAGAAGACCGCGCCCATGGAGACCTTCACGGACCGGCGGTAGAGCGGGTCCGCGCAGTCCGGTGAGAGCAGGACCGCGTCCATCCCGAGGGCGGCGGCGCTGCGGAAGATCGCGCCGATGTTGGTGTGGTCGTTGACGGACTCCATCACCACGACCCGGCGGGTGGTCCGGAGCAGTTCGTCGGCCGTCGGAAGGGGCTTGCGCTGCATGGACGCGAGAGCGCCGCGGTGCACGTGATAGCCGGTGACGCGTTCGGCGAGCTCGGGGCTGACCGCGTAGACGGGTGCCGGGAGTTCGTCGATGACGTCACGCATGACGTCGACCCACTTGGCCGAGAGCAGCATGGACCGCATCTCGTAGCCGGCGTCCTTGGCCCGTCTGATCACCTTCTCGCCCTCGGCGATGAACAGACCTTCGGCGGGCTCGCGCTTGCGTCGCAGCTCGACGTCGGTCAGGCCCGTGTAGTCGCGCAGGCGCGGGTCGTCGGGGTCCTCGACAGTGATGAGATCGGCCACAGGGTGATACTGCCTTCTCCTGGTGGTGGTGCCAACGCCTGGGCAGGAGTCGGTTACTGGGGGTTACGCGGATGCTGGGCGTGACGCCGGCCGACGGCGACGACCTCGCCGATGACGATGACGGCCGGCGGTCGTACGTCCTCGGCGACGACGGTCTCCGCGACGGTGGCGAGGGTCGCGTCGACACGGCGTTCGGCCGCCGTGGTGCCCTCCTGGATCAGGGCGACGGGGGTGTGCGGGTCGCGGCCGTTGGCCGTCAGCGTCTGGGCGATCGCGCCGATCTTGTCGACGCCCATCAGGACGACGAGGGTGCCGCGCAGCCTGGCGAGTGCCGGCCAGTCGACCAGCGATCGGTCGTCGTCCGGGGCGACATGGCCGCTGACGACGGTGAACTCATGGGCCACACCGCGGTGCGTGACCGGGATGCCGACGGCTCCGGGCACACTGATGGAGCTGGAGATCCCGGGGACGACGGTGCACGGGATACCGGCCTGGGCGAGCGCCTCGGCCTCCTCCATGCCGCGGCCGAACACGAAGGGGTCGCCGCCCTTGAGCCGTACGACGGCCTTGCCCGCCTTGGCGTGCTCGATCAGGGCGTTGTTGATGGCCTCCTGCGCCATGTAGCGCCCGTAGGGGATCTTCGCGGCGTCGATCACCTCGACGTGCGGCGGCAGTTCGTCGAGAAGGTCGCGGGGGCCGAGACGGTCGGCGATGACGACATCCGCCTCGGCGAGGAGCCGGCGTCCGCGCACGGTGATGAGGTCCGGGTCGCCGGGGCCGCCGCCGACGAGGGCGACGCCCGGGGTCCGGGTGCGGTGGTGGGGCGCGGCGAGGGTGCCGTCGCGCAGTCCTTCGACGATGGCATCGCGTACGGCGGCGGAGCGGCGGGGATCACGGCCGGTGAGAACGGCGACGGTCACGCCCTCCGACCGCCCGGTCGCGGGGGTCCAGGCGGTCGCGGCACCGGCGTCGTCGGACCGCACGCACCAGGTGCGGGTGCGCTCGGCCTCGGCGGATGCCTGTGCGTTGGCCTCGGCGTCGGCGGTGGCGATGAGGACGTACCAGGCGTCGGCGAGGTCCCCGTCGGCGTATCGACGCTGCTCCCAGCGGATCTCGCCGGACGCGGCCATGGCCTCGACGGAGGGCGTCGCGGAGGGCGAGACGAGCAGGATGTCCGCACCGGCGGCGATGAGCGCGGGGAGCCGGCGCTGGGCGACCTGCCCGCCACCGATGACGACGACGCGTCGCCCCGAGAGGCGGAGCCCGACGGGGTAGGCGGGGTGCTCGGGCGCGTGCGCTTGCTCGGCCATGGCGGTGGGGACTCCTCGTACCGTACGGAGGTGCGGACCGCTGCGACGATGAAGCGGCTGGTGGGAGCCACGATATCGGGGGGCGGCGAGGGGGTGCCCGGGCGGGCGGCGCGGGTGGGGTGTGACGTCGGCCCGATTCCTGGCCCGCGGGCGGGAAGCCGCCGCGCCAGAGCGGTGGCACCACGGCAGGGCAGCCGCCCGACCGCCGTCGCCGGCTGACGCGGCCGGACCGGCCTCACCCCGGCCGGTCCGGTCCGGGCCCATGGGCCCGGACCGGCGCCCGCCCCGCTACTTCTCCGTCACACCCGCCGAGTCGAACGTCGCCACCTCGTGCATCGCCCTTGCCGCACTCTGCACCACCGGCAGTGCCAGCAGTGCGCCCGTGCCCTCGCCGAGGCGGAGGTCCAGGTCGACCAGGGGGCGCAGGCCCAGCTTGTTCAGGGCTGCCACGTGGCCCGGTTCCGCGCTGCGGTGGCCCGCGATGCAGGCCGCCAGGGCCTCGGGGGCGACGGCGCGGGCGACCAGGGCCGCCGCGCCCGCCGAGACGCCGTCCAGTACCACCGGCGTGCGCAGCGACGCGCCGCCCAGGATGAAGCCGACCAGGGCCGCGTGCTCCAGGCCGCCGACCGACCGCGGACAGGACACCGATCGGGTCCGCGGGGTCCGGGGCGTGGAGGTCCAGCGCGCGGCGGACGACGTCGACCTTGCGCGCGTGCATCTCGTCGTTGATGCCCGTGCCGCGGCCCGTGATCTCGCCCGGGTCGATACCGGTGTAGACGGAGATCAGCGCTGCCGACACGGTCGTGTTCGCGATGCCCATCTCACCGGTGAGCAGCGCCTTGTTGCCCGCCGCGACCAGGTCACGGGCCGTCTCGATGCCGACCTCGACCGCCGCGAGGACTTCCTCACGGGTCAGCGCGGGGCCGGTGGTGAAGTCCGCCGTACCGGCACGGACCTTGCGCGGCAGCAGTCCGGGCGTCGCGGGCAGGTCGGAGGCGACACCGACGTCGACCACGCAGACCTCGGCGCCGACCTGGTTGGCGAAGGCGTTGCAGACCGCTCCCCCGCCGAGGAAGTTCGCGACCATCTGGCCGGTCACCTCCTGGGGCCAGGCCGTGACCCCCTGCGCGTGCACCCCGTGGTCGCCGGCGAAGATCGCGACGGCCGCGGGCTCGGGGATCGGCGGCGGGCACATCCGGGAGAGTCCGCTCAGCTGCGCGGAGATGATCTCCAGCATGCCGAGCGCACCGGCCGGCTTCGTCATCCGCTTCTGGCGCTCCCACGCCTCGCCGAGCGCCTTGGCGTCCAGCGGGCGGATGTTGGTGACGGTCTCCTGGAGCAGATCGTGCGGGTCCTCGCCGGGCAGGGCGCGGCGGCCGTACGTCTCCTCGTGGACGACCCACGACAGCGGCCGGCGCTTGGACCAGCCCGCCTGCATCAGCTCGGGCTCCTCCGGGAACTCGTCGACGTAACCGACGCACAGGTACGCCACGACTTCGAGGTGTTCGGGCAGCCCGAGCGCGCGCACCATCTCGCGCTCGTCGAAGAAGCTGACCCAGCCGACGCCGAGGCCTTCCGCGCGGGCCGCGAGCCAGAGATTCTCGACCGCGAGGGCCGAGGAGTACGGCGCCATCTGCGGCTGGGTGTGACGGCCGAGCGTGTGGCGGCCGCCGCGCGTCGGGTCGGCGGTGACGACGATGTTGACCGGGGTGTCGAGGATCGCCTCGATCTTCAGTTCCTTGAACTGCTTGGCCCGGCCCTTCGGCAGCGACTTGGCGTACGCCTCACGCTGGCGCTGGGCGAGTTCGTGCATCGAACGCCGGGTCTCGGCGGATCGGATGACGACGAAGTCCCACGGCTGCGAGTGACCCACGCTGGGCGCGGTGTGCGCGGCCTCCAGGACGCGCAGCAGCACCTCGTGCGGGATGGGGTCGGAACGGAAACCGTTGCGGATGTCCCGGCGCTCGCGCATCACGCGCAGCACAGCCTCGCGCTCGGCGTCGTCGTATCCGGGCGCGGGCCCGTTGTCGGCGGCGACCGGTTCGGGCCCGGCGACCGGAAGGGTCTCCTCCGGTACGGGCTCGGTCGCGGGGTCCTGGACGGACATGGGCGGGGACTCCTGTACGGCCTCGGCGTCCGGCTCCGGCAGGGGCTCGGGCTCCGGCGCGGATTCGGTCACCTCCTCCGCGTGCTGGACGACGACGTGCTCCGGGGCCTCACGCGGCGCGGGCACCATGACCTCGGCTTCGGCCCCCACCTCGGGCTCGGCCAGGGGCTCGGTCTCCGCCAGGGGCTCGGCGGACGGAATCTCGTCGACGGGTTCCGGCTGCGCGGGTACGGACACGGGCCCCGCCTCGGCCTCCGGCGCCTCGTGGACGGCCTCCGGCATCGCGGGGACGGGTTCGGGCATCGCGGGGACGGGTTCGGGCATCGCGGGGACGGGCTCCTCCTCAGCGGCCTCCGGTGCCGCGACCGGCTCCGGCGGGGCCGTCTGATCGGGCACGACGGCGACCGGTGCGGGTGCCTGGTGCCGGTCGCCGGGCAGCGAGCCCTCGACCGGCACGAAGTGCCCCTCGGACGACTGGTCCGCCGCGGGCTCGGGCACGGCCTCGGGCTGCTGCTCCGCCTCCTGCTCCGGAACCGGCGTTTGCGCCACCGGCACCTCCGTCACCGGCGCTTCCGTCGCGACCGGTGTGACGGACGCTTCGGTTGCGACGGGAGCTTCCCCTGTGACAGGTGCGGGCTCCGGGACGACCGTTTCTGCTGGTACCGGCTCCGGGGTCACGAGCTGCGGAGCCTCGGGCCGAGGGACCTGCGGCTGCGGGTTCCAGGGCGCCCCCGCCTGCGGCGGGATCTCCCCCAGTTGCGGACCCGGCAGCGGAGCGCCGGTCTCGTCCCGCGGAATGTCCAGGTACTCCGGGCCCGTGGCCGGTCCGGGGGTGCTCTGCACGGTCAGGGGGTGCGGAGCCGTGCCCGCGGGACCGCGGTCGGCCAGGGAGCGGACGACACCGCCGGAGGTGTCGGGCATGGGCGGACCCATGTGCAGGGGACGCCGCGCCGGCGGAGGCGTCGGGGTGGCGGACGACGGCGGGATGCGGACGCCGCGGAGGTCGACGGAGCCCGAGTGCCGGCCTCCGGCCTCGTGGGCACCGGTTTCGTGCTCGACGGCCGCGCGTACCGCGGCCTCGTGAACCGCCGCTTGGGAAGCGGCCTCGTGGGAGGCGGCTTCCTGAGCAGCGGCCTCGCGCAGCGCGGCGTCGTGGGCGGCCGCCTCGGGCGTGCCCTCCGGTGCGGTGTGCTGTGCGTTCGCCTGCCCGTTCTCCGCGGCCTCGTACAGGCCCGCACCCGGCTCGACCCCGAACGCCGCCTGGAAGTTCTCGGCGAGGGCGGACTGCTGCGCCGAGGCCACCGGGCCGAGACCCTGCCCCGGACCGGCGGCGGGCTGTATGCCCGTGACCGCGTGGTCGGGAGCGCCGGAGTAGCCGGGGGATCCCGGATCCGCCGGGGCGTCGAAAGCGGGGCTGCCCAGATCCGTCGGAGCGGCGAAGCCGCCTCCCGCCTGCGGGGCGCTGCCGTAATCGGTCATCGGCTGGTCGGAGGCGTAGTGCTCGGCCATCGGCGCCTGGGCCGTCCGGTGCGCCGGGGCGGCGAACTGCTCGGCCATCGGCGCCGGCGCATGGCCCGTCGCGCCGTGGTGCGCCGGTACGGACTGCGGGTCGCTCCACGCGCCCTGCGCCCCCGGCATGAGCAGCAGATCGTCCTCTTCGGAGTGGGTCTCGGACGGGTCCTGGAAGGTGTACGCACCGGGGATGCCCGGCTGCTCCACCACGCCCGCGTTCTCGGGCATTCCCTCGCCCGGGATCTGGCCGGTGTCAGTCATGCATACCCCTCGCCCATCGCTTGTGATCCTTCCCCGTCGCCCGGGGCGCCCAGCGCCGCGCACCTGACGCCCGTCAACAAGAACGAGCGGGTGCGCCGCGCGGCACGATGCCCCACGGACTCACAGCATTCTCGCGGCCGTTCGCGGCCATGGCACGGAGATCCGGCACGGTCCGCTGTGGGCTGCGCCACGTTGCGCGTCCCCCGGTTCCGACGTACCACATACCGGAGCCAAAGCGACCCCATTTTCCGGACATTGACGAACGAAGCGACGAACGACCGGGCGCGGTACAACGATCGGCCAGCCTACCCCGCGGCCCTCGGCGGCGGGTCAGGGGGCGCGGTCGGGCTGCCGTCCGGAGAGCAGGAAGACGACCGACCGTTCCCTCTCCGTCCAGCCGTCCGGGTCCAGTTCGACGCTCTGGAGGAGCGCGCATTCGACGGTGTACCCACCTGCGGCGAGTGCCTCACCGATCGCCTCCGCCTCGTCGCGGGTCGACGCGTGCGTGACGATGCGTTCCGGTCGCCGGTCGGCGCAGGCGATGACGACGGGGACCCCGCCGCCCCCGATGCGTACGACATCGGGTTCGGGCAGCCGCTCCAGCACATGGGGTGCCTGGGCGTTCACGATCTGCATCTGGACGCCGGCACGGCGTGCGGCCGCGTCGGTACGAGCGCAGTTGCGCGCTTCGGCGTCGACGGCGATCACCGCGGCACCGAAGCGGGCCGCCTCGGCGGCGAGGGCGCCGCTGCCGCAGCCGATGTCCCACACGAGGTCGCCGACACGGGGCCCGAGGCGGGCCAGTTGAGCCGCGCGCAGCTGCTCCGACTCCCCCTCGCCTCCGCTCTCCCGGTCGTCGCCGTCCTGCGCACAGGACTCGGTGGGCAGCGCCCAGCCGCGCGCCCCGGACGGGTAGCCGGGCTCGCGGCCCGCGATCCAGCCGCTGCCCTGGACGGTGGTGGTGCCCGTGCCACCGATGACGATCACGACATTGGGGTCGCGCCACACATGGTCGGCCGCCTTGTCGGACGTGAGGACGGTGACCTGCTCGCGGTCGGTGCCCAGCTCCTCGCAGATGACGAAGGTGCGGTGGACGCCTTCCAGCAGGAGGGCGAGCTCGGCCGGGCCCGCGCCCGGCGAGGTGAGGACGGCGACCTTGGTGTGGGCGCGGCAGACGTTGACGGCACGGCGCAGGGTACGGCGGTGGGCGACGACCACCTGGGCGTCGTCCCAGGGCATCCCGGCGCGGGCGAAGGCGGTGGCGACGGAGGAGACGCCGGGCACGACCTCGACCTCCAGGCCGTGCTCGGGGGCCCGCAGGGTGCGGACGACGCCGAAGAAGCCGGGGTCGCCGTCGGCGAGGACGACGGCGCTGCCGCGATGGACCGCGATCCGCCGGGCGGCGAGGTCGACGCTGCCGAGCCGGATGCGCTCGGCGTCGCGTGGCACCTCCGGGAGCGCGAGATGGTGGGCCGCCCCGGCCACCAGCGTGGCGGCGGAGAGGGCGGACCTGGCCGCGGCGGTGAGGGGCGAACCGTCCCAGCCGATCACCGTGACGCGGTCGGCCATCGTCGTCAGTCTCCCTGGTGGTGTTGCAAGTGGTGCAGGGCGTGCCCGTAACGGGCAGGCCGAGGCTACCTGGGGTACGCACCCACTGAATCAGCCGGGGCCCGCGCAGTTCCAGTCGGCGGTCAGTTCCAGTCGGTGAACGACGCGTAGCCGGAGTCCGCCAGCTGGTCCGTGACGCCTTCGAGGTCCTCGGACAGCAGGCTCCAGACGATCAGGTCGGTACGGATGTCGGCCCAGCCGCCGTCTGCCGTCTGGGTCCGTGCTATCCAGGCGTTCCGCAGGACGCCCTCGCTGATGCAGCCGATCTTCTGGGCGACCTGCTGGGAGGCGGTGTTGTCGGCGGGGGTGCGCAGCTCCATGCGTTCGAAGCGCTGCACGCGGAACAGCCACTGGGCGATGGCCAGGACGGATTCGGTGGCGTATCCCTCGCCGCGCGCCCAGGGAGCGGTGACGTAGGCGACCTCGGTGGCGAGCGTGCGCCAGTCGGTGTTCCGCAGGTGCACCATGCCGACGAGCCGCTGGGTGAGGAATTCGGTGACGGCCAGGGCGATCCCGCGGCCCTGTGTGCGTTCCGAAGGAGCGATCCTGCGCACCCAGCGCTCGGCGTCCGTCGTGGTGTACGGCTGGGGCACCGACGTCCAGGCCGTGACCATCTCGTCGTTCATCATCTCGGTGAGCGCCGGGATGTCGGCCTCTTCGAAGGGGCGCAGCACCAACCGCTCCGTGCTGATGGACACGTCCGGGAAGGTGGTAGTCATGCGCGCTCCGTAACCAGGGGCCTGCTGAAAAGCCCAGCATGCAGCATGACGCGCCGGAACTGCACCACAGGGTCCCGGACTTGAGCACCGGGCGGGAATGCCGACGGGCCCCGCACCCCCGTGAGGGGGTGCGGGGCCCGGGGGGCTCGCGACGGCCTGAGATCCCGGCTCAGGGACGGCTGCCGGACATGCCTGCCCCCATCCGGGACCCGGCCTGATCCGAACGACAGACCCCGGTGCCTCGCCGGCACACATCGTCGGGAGCGGTACTAGCCCGCGGCGGGCGGCAGGACGGAGCCCTTGTAGGTGTCCTGGATGAACTTCTTCACCTCGGGCGAGTGCAGCAGCGTGATGAGCTTCTTCACCCGCGGATCGTCCTCGTCGCCCTTCTTCACGGCGAGGACGTTGGCGTACTTGTTGCCCTCGGCGCTCTCCAGCAGCACGGCGTCCTTCTTGGGGTCGAGCCCCGCGTCGAGCGCGTAGTTGCTGTTGATCACCGCCGCGTCCACGTCACCGAGGACACGCGGCAGCTGCGCCGGCTCCAGTTCCTTGAACTTCAGCTTCTTCGGGTTGGACGTGATGTCCGCGGGGCCGGCGGTGACGCCGGCCCCCTCCTTGAGCGTGATGATTCCCCTGGAGGCCAGCAGCAGGAGCGCACGGCCCTCGTTGGTGGTCTCGTTCGGCACGGCGACGGTCGCACCCGCGGGAAGCTCGGCGATGTCGTCGAGCTTCCCGGCGTACACCCCCATCGGGGGCAGATACGCCTCGGTGACGGGGACGAGATCGGTGCCCTTCGTCGTGTTGAAGTTCTCCAGGAACGGGGCGTTCTGGTAGAGGTTCGCGTCCAGCTGCCCTTCCGCGAGTGCGGTGTTGGGCAGGACGTAGTCCGTGAACTCCTTGACCTGGAGGTCCAGGCCCTGCTTCTCGGCGAGGTCCTTGGCAATGAAGTCGAGTACCTCACCGGCCGGCACGGCGGTGGCGCCGACGACGAGGGTCTTGGCGTCACCGCCGCCCTTGCCCGGTCCCGAACCGCACGCCGTCAGCGCCAGGGCGAGTGCCCCGGTCGCGGCGACGGCCGCGATGGCCCGCTTGCGCATGGTGTGCTCCCTGTCGTGTCGTACGGGCTGTGGTGGTCGTACGGGCCGGTCAGACGGCCGGGACCACGGAGCCCTCGTACGTGTCCTCGATGAACTTCTTCACCTCGGGCGACTTCAGCAGCTTGGCGAGCTTCACCACGCGCGGGTCCTTCTCGTTGCCCTTCTTGACCGCGAGGAAGTTGCCGTACGGGTTGCCCTTGGCGGACTCGAGGACGAGGGAGTCGTCCTTGGGGCTGAGCTTGGACTCGACGGCGTAGTTGCCGTTGATCACGGCGGCGTCGACGTCGTCGAGCGAGCGCGGCACCTGGGCGGCCTCGATCTCCTTGAACTGGATCTTCTTGGGGTTCTCGGCGATGTCCTTGGGCGTCGCGTCGTTGCCCGCGCCGGCCTTGAGCTTGATGACGCCGTTGAGGGCGAGCAGCTTGAGGGCGCGCGCCTCGTTGGTGGTGTCGTTCGGCAGTGCGACCGTGGCGCCGTTCTTCAGGTCGGCGATCTTCTTGACCTTGTTGGAGTACAGGCCGAGGGGCTCCAGGTGCACCGTGGCGACGGGCACGATGTGCGTGCCGTTCTTCTTGTTGAAGTCGTCGAGGTACGGCTTGTGCTGGAAGTAGTTGGCACCCACCTCACCGCTCTCGGTGGCCGTGTTCGGCGTCACGTAGTCGGTGAACTCCTTGACCTCCAGCTTGAGGCCGTCCTTCGCGGCGAGGTTGTCCTTCACGTAGTTCAGGATCTCGGCGTGCGGGACGGAGCTCGCGGCGACGACGAGCGGAGCGTCGGCGTCGGCGGAGGAACCGGAGTCGGAGCCGCAGCCGGAGAGCCCGAGGGTGAGGGCTCCGGCGGCCAGGACGGCGGTGGTGATCTTGGCGGTGTTACGCACGAAAAGTGCCTTTCTCCATGGGTGGTACGACCCTGGTGGGGTCAAGGGGGGTCAGGAAGTCTTGGTGGGTTCCGCGGTCGCGGTGGCGGGCTTGAGGATCCGCAGCCGGGGTGCCGAGCTGCCGCGTCCGCGCTGGTGCAGACCGCGGGCCGCGTAGTCGCCGGCGAACTGGATGAGGGAGATGACGACGGCGAGGATGGCCACCGTGATCCACATCAGTTCGGTCTCGAAGCGCTGGTAGCCGTAGCGGATGGCGATGTCGCCGAGTCCGCCCGCGCCGACCGTTCCGGCCATCGCCGAGTAGCCGATGAGCGCGACGATCGTCGTGGTGGCACTGGAGATCAGCGACGGCAGCGACTCGGGCACGAGCACCTTGCGGACGACCGTCCAGGTGCTGCCGCCCATCGACTGCACGGCCTCGACCAGCCCGCCGTCGACCTCACGGACGGCCGTCTCCACGAGCCGGGCGAAGAACGGGATGGCACCGATGGCCAGGGGCACGATGGCGCCCTCCCGGCCGATGGTGGTGCCGGTCAGCGCCTTGGTGAAGGGCATCAGCGCGACCATGAGGATGATGAACGGCATCGAGCGCGTGACGTTCACGATCTGGCCGATCACCTTGTTCAGCAGGGAGCTGCTGAGCAGGCCGCCGCGGTCCGTGAGGACGAGGACGACACCGAGCGGCAGTCCGCCGACCACGGCGATGAGGGTGGACCAGCCCACCATGTAGAGGGTGTCCCAACAGGCCTGCTCCAGCAGGGGCTGCATCTCCGACCAGGTCACTTGGCACCGTCCTTCACAAGCTCGGCCGTAACGGCCTCGTCGGCCACCTCGACCTGGAGGCCCTGCTCGCGCAGGAATCCGATCGGTACGACGTTCTCCTCGAACCGGCCGGGCAGTTCGATGCGCATCCGGCCGACCTGCCGGCCCGCGACGGTGTCCATCGCGGCGCCGAGGATCGAGATGTCGATGTTGTACGTACGGGAGAGCTGCGAGATCACCGGACGGGTCGCGGCCTCACCGTGGAAGGTGACGTCGACGACCGTGCGGTCGAGGCCCGAGGCGTCTCCGCTGACCGGGAAGAGTGCGGCGGCGAGCTCGGAGCCCGGGGTGGCGAGCAGCTCGCTGACGGTGCCGGACTCGATGATGCGGCCCTGTTCCATCAGGGCGGCGGAGTCGCAGACCGTCTTGACGACGTCCATCTCGTGGGTGATGAGCAGGACCGTCAGGCCCAGCTGGCGGTTGAGGTCGCGCAGCAGATGAAGGATGGAGCGGGTGGTCTCCGGGTCGAGCGCGCTGGTGGCCTCGTCGGAGAGCAGCACCTTGGGGTCGCCGGCGAGGGCCCGGGCGATGCCGACCCGCTGCTTCTGGCCGCCCGAGAGCTGGCTCGGGTAGGCCTTGGCCTTGTCGGCGAGACCGACGAGGTCGAGGAGTTCGAGCGCCTTGCGGGAGCGTTCCCGGCCGGAGATGCCGAGGATCTCCAGCGGCAGTTCCACGTTGTCCTGCACGGTGCGCGAGGACAGCAGGTTGAAGTGCTGGAAGACCATGCCGATACGGCTGCGGGCTTCGCGCAGCTGTTTGCCCGCCCGCGGTCCGCGGCCGGCGAGAGCGGTGAGGTCTTCGCCGGCCACGGTCACGGTGCCGGCGGTGGGACGCTCCAGGAGGTTCACGCAGCGGATGAGCGAGGACTTGCCGGCGCCGCTCTGGCCGATGACGCCGTACACCTCGCCCTCCTCGACGTGGAGATCGACGCCGTCCAGGGCGGTGACCTCGCGTCCTCGCGAGCGGTAGACCTTGGTCAGGCCCGTAGTGGTGATCACAGGGATGTCCGTCACTGTCGAGTGCACGGCAGGGGTGTCGCCGGGCACGGGGCATTCACATTCGGAAAGCGGCACGGATTCGTTCCGGGGCACGGAACGGGAAAAGTGCGCGGGGGCAGGCGTGGTCCATGGCTATGGACGCGGCGTCTGCGGTCTCACTTCGGGGCGCGAAACAACGGCAGGGGCCCTCAGAAGGCGCACATTCGACACATACAACGAGCACCGGGCGTCGTGATCGCCTCGGTCGCAAGGGTGCGGCTGCTCGTCGTGGTCATGGCGGCAAGTAAACCAGACCGGCACGGCGGACGATCTCAGCTGTCCGAATAGCGGACAGCCCTGATACGGGAAATGGACGGAGTCACTCCGCTGCGGTGATCTCCAGGCCGGCACCGCTGACCTGCGCAGACACCGCCGAGAGATCACGGACGACGACATCGGCCGACAGCTCGGTCGCCGGGTGCGTTGTGGTCAAGGCCACGGTTCGCATGCCTGCGGCCCGCCCCGCTGCCAGTCCCGCCGGGGCGTCCTCGAAGACCACACAGCCCTCCGGTCGCACCCCGAGCCGGCGCGCGCCGAGCAGGAAGGGCTCCGGATCGGGCTTCCCCCGGGTGATGTCGTCGGCGGCGATGAGGTTCTTCGGGCGGATGCCGACCTCTTCGAGCCGGGCCTCGGCCAGCCGCCGCGTCGCGGAGGTGACGACGGCCCAGCGGTCGGCGGGCAGGCTGTCCAGGAGCTCGGCGGTGCCGGGCAGGAGCACGACTCCCCCGGCCACGTCCTCCACCTCCAGCTGCTCGATACGGGCCACGGCCTCGGGGACGACCGCGGCGGGCAGCAGGTCGGCGGCTATCTCCACGGCGGGACGGCCGTGCAGCTCGACGCGGGCGAAGTCCTCCGCGGTGATGCCGTACTCCCGCGCCCAACGGGTCCAGCAGCGGTACACCGACTCCATCGAGGAGACGAGGGTTCCGTCGTTGTCGAACAGCAGGGCTTCGGCGGGGATCTTCATGCTCCCGACCCTACGGGGCGCACCGGGGCCGCTCGCATCGGGCCTTTTGGCCCGTAATACGCTCGGGCCATGCTTGACGCCCTGACGGTCGCGGTCGCCGTGACCGCGCTCGCTCTCGCCGCCTGGTGCGGCTTCGCCGCCTATCGCGATCAGCCGACCAAGGACTGGCACTTCATCGGCATGGCCGTGGTGACCGTCCTCGCGCTGGCGCAGCTGGTGGTGGGCATCGTGCAACTGGCGCGCGGGCAGGAGGCGCACGAGGGCAACACGATCTTCGTCGCGTATCTCATCGGCTCGTTCCTCTCGGTCCCGGCCGCCGGGTTCCTGTCGCTGACGGAGCGGACCCGCTGGGGCTCGGCGACCGTCGCGGCCGGGGCCGTGGTCCTCGCGGTACTCGAAGTACGGCTCTACGACATCTGGGGAGGCTGACGATGGCCGAGCCCGTCACCGGCGAGAAGAACGGCCGACAGGAGCGGACCAGGCTCGTCCAGGGCCCCGGACTGCTGCTGGTGTGGCTGTACGGCGTGATGTCCGTCGGCGCGGTGTCGCGCTCGGTGTACCAGATCCTCACCGACTTCGGCAGCGCCCCGCTGGCGCATGTGCTCTCCGCCGTCGCAGCCGTGGTGTACGCGTTCATCACCTACACCCTGGTCCGCGGCGGGGAGAAGGCCCGCAGGGCGGCGCTGGTGTGCTGCGCCGCCGAGCTCGCGGGTGTCCTGATCGTCGGTACCTGGACCGTGCTGGATCCGTCCGCCTTCCCCGACTCGACGGTCTGGTCGGAGTACGGCATGGGCTATCTCTTCATTCCGGTGCTGCTGCCGATCACCGGAATGCTGTGGCTGCGCCGCTCACGCAGGCAGCCCGCGTAGGAAGTGGTTGCCGTGGGCACGGCCTACGCGGGCTGTCCGGGCACTATGCGCTGGCGACGAACTCCCGTGCGGCCGCTTCCTTCTGGAGCGTGACCAGCGTGAGTCGCGGGCCCACCTGCTCGCTGGAGACCTGTACGTATCCACGGCTGCGGTAGAGCCGCAGGTTGCTCTCGCTGCGGTGACCGGTGAACAGCTGGAAGCGCTTGGCCGCGGGCTCCGCGGCGAAGCCCTTCTCGATCGCGTCGAGCAACCTGCCGCCGAGACCGTGGCGCTGCATCCGCGGGTGCACGATGAGTTTGGCGATCCGGGCCGTCCCCTCCTCGTCGACCCGGCCGCGCACGGAGGCGATCACCTCGTCACCGAGCCTGGCCACCAGGGCGTGGCCCTGGTCGATCTCGGCCCGCAGATCGTCGAGTGACTGGGTGAGAGGCTCGATGCCGTAGTCCCCGTAGAGCTCGGCCTCGGCCTGGTAGCACAGATACTGCAGCTTGAGGATCTGCTCCGCGTCCTGTGCTCTCGCCGCTGAGATGGTCACGCTCATGCCCATGTGCGCACGCCTCCCGCTCACCTGTCCGCCGGTTGTCTACCGCTCCTTTCCCCCATGTTCAGGAGCCGCAACCTCTGTCGTGAGCATTCTGCGCAGGCATCCCAGGCAACGGGAACGCATCGGCCCCAGACTTCCTTGTGAGATACCCAACTCCCCTGCGATTTCCCGGTAGGTGGGGTCCTCGGGCGACAACATCGCAGTCAGCAGGCGCGGGCAGTTCCCGGGAGTGCGGGCCACGGCCGCCCGCAGAGTGCGGCGGCGTTCGGCGCGCAGCGCCGCCCGTTCCGGTCCGCCGGCCGGATCGGCCGGATCGGCCGGATCGGCCGGATCGGCCGAGAACTCGGTGCCGTACGGACGCTCCCGCGCTGCCGTGCGCCGGGCGCGCCGCGCCTCGGCCCGTACCGCGGACCTGACCCAGCGGGCCGCGTCCGGCGGCGGGCCGTCGCCGTCGAGTTGTTCGAACAGCCGCACCCACACGGCCTGTTCCAGATCGCCCGCGTCCATCGCCGCACCGAGGGCCTCGGCCGTCGCCTCCGCGCTCACCAACGGACGCAGGGCGCTGACGACATCAGCCGCGGAGTCATCGAGAAGCGTCATGCCCGGCGGGACGTGTCCCACAGGGGCGACGGTTGCCCCGCGGGCGCGCGGTCACCCGTACGGGCGGACAGGGCCTGCCCCCGCCGTACGCAGGGGCAGGCCGGCTCCCCGGGTCAGCCGCGGAAGTCCGCGGCGGCCAGCAGTCCGGTGTCGGCGTTGTCGGTGAAGATGCCGTCGATGCCGGTCTCGAAGTAGACCTTGAACGCGCCGAACGCGTCGCCGTAGGCGTTCGGGTCGCTGCCGCGCCGGAAGTCGGCGGGCAGGAAGCTGTTCTCGTTCCGCATGGTGTACGGGTGCAGGATCAGGCCCTTGGCGTGGGCGTCCCGCACCAGCGTCGTCGTCTTCGTCAGCTTGCCGTTGGCGTCCCTCGGGATGATGAGGTCGACCCACGGGCCGATGCCCTGGGCGAACGACGCGATCCACTTCAGGCCCTCGGGCTTGACGAGATCGGCGACCGTGCGCGGGTCCCCCGCCGTCACGAAGTCCCAGGGACGGGTGTTCGCGGCGTCGAACAGCACCACGCGCGGCGAGTCGACGAGCTTCGCCATCCGCTGCATGCTGCTCGGCTCGAACGACTGGAGGAACACGGGCGAGTTGCGGCGGTCGCGCCCGTAGCGGCGCAGCAGCTTGGCGAGCCGCTCCTCCAGCCCGAGGCCGATGCCCCGGAAGTACGTGGGGTGCTTGGTCTCGACGTGCAGCCACACCGGCCGGCCACGACGACGGCCCTCGGTCTCGGCCCAGCGCAGCACCTCCTCGAAGGAGGGCACGGTCCAGCGGCCGTCGTAGAGCGTGTTCTCCTGCCGGACGGCCGGAATCCGCTCCTTCGCACGGAGCGTCTTGAGCTCGGCGAGCGTGAAGTCCTCGGTGAACCAGCCCGTGAGGCTCACCCCGTCGACACTCTTCGTCGTTTTCCGCGCGGCGAATTCGGGATGGTTCGCCACATCCGTGGTACCCGTGATGTCGTTCTCGTGACGGCATACGAGATGGCCGTCCTTGGTGGGCACCAGGTCCTGCTCGATGACGTGCGCGCCCATGTCGAGCGCCAGCTGGTACGAGCCGAGCGTGTGCTCGGGCCGGTAACCACTGGCACCGCGGTGGGCGATGACCGTCGGGTACGGCAGGTCCTTGTATCCGCCGTGACCGCCGTGCCGTTCGGCAGCCCCGGACGGCGTGGCGGTGGCGCCGACACCGAGGGCTGCCGTGCCGAGTACCGCCGCTCCGAGAACAGTCCGGCGAGCCGGGCTTCCGTCCGAACCCTGCGTCATCGAGGTACCTCCATGTGATGTCCCGCACCTGTCGAGAGTCGCCCGATCGTAGGCAGCTACGCCTTACATACGGCAGACCCTGGACGAACGCGCCGGAAACACACGTCAACACTGCGTATCCGCTCCGTGAACCCGATGTGCGGTGGGGACAAGCCGCGAGTATCGTCCTCACCTGCACAGACTTGGCCGTCCGCTACCGTCCGTCCCTGAGACCGGAGGACCCGTTGTCCCGCTTGTCGCTCATCAAGGCCGTCCTAGGACCCTTCCTGCGCCTGATGTTCCGTCCACGGGTGGAGGGCACGGAGAACATTCCGGGCACCGGTCCTGTCATTCTCGCCGGCAACCACCTGACGTTCATCGACTCGATGATCCTGCCGTTGGTGTGCGCCCGTCCGGTGTACTTCATCGGCAAGGACGAGTACGTGACGGGCAAGGGACTCAAGGGCCGGGCCATGGCCTGGTTCTTCACGGGCTGCGGGATGATCCCCGTCGACCGCGACGGCGCCAACGGCGGAGTGGCGGCCCTGATGACCGGACGGCGCGTGCTTGAGGAGGGCAGGATCTTCGGCATCTACCCCGAGGGCACCCGCTCCCCCGACGGCCGGCTGTACCGGGGCCGCACCGGCATCGCCCGGCTCACGCTGATGACCGGCGCGCCGGTGGTCCCGTTCGCGGTGATCGGCACGGACAAGCTCCAGCCGGGCGGCGCGGGCCTGCCGCGCCCGGGCCGGGTGACGATCCGCTTCGGTGAGCCGATGGAGTTCTCCCGCTACGAGGGCATGGACCGCGACCGCTATGTGCTGCGGGCGGTGACGGACTCGGTGATGACCGAGGTCATGGAGCTGTCGGGCCAGGAGTACGTGGACATGTACGCCACGAAGGCGAAGGCGGCGTAGGCCCGCCGAGGCGCTGACGAACCGCTCCGCGGTACGGGGCCGTTGACCGGCTGAGCCGACTGCCCGCACGACGCAAAGCGAAGGGCCGGGACCTGATGAGGGTCCCGGCCCTTCGCCGTACGTCAGTGCTCCACGCCGCCGCCGTACGTCAGCTCCGCACGCGGTCGTCGTGCGTCAGCGCCGCACGCGGTCCGTCGTGCGTCAGTGCTCCAGGCCGCTTTCGAGGCGCTGGCCGCGCAGCAGGAACCACGCCGCGATCGCCGTCGCGAACAGCACGGCCGAGCCCACCGCGCCCGCCACGTGGAACCCCTCCGTGAACGCGTTCTGCACCGAGGAGAGCAGCGCCTCGCCCTGGTGCGCGGGCAGGCCCTCGGCCACCTCCACCGCGCCGCCGAGCGAGTCCCGGGCCGCTTCCGCCGCACCGGCCGGTACACCCTGCGGGACCGTGAAGTCCCGGTATACGCCCGTCACGACGGTGCCCAGCAGGGCGATGCCGAGCGCCGCACCCAGTTCGTACGCCGTCTCGGAGACGGCCGACGCGGCGCCCGCCTGCTCCTTGGGCACCGTGGACAGGATGACGTCCGCGGTCACGGTGAACGCGAGTCCCGCACCCAGTCCACCGACGAACAGGGCCACCCCGAGCATCAGCGCGGAGGTGTCGGCCGTCAGCAGGGTGCAGGCCGCGAGGGCCAGACCCACGGCCGCCAGGCCCGTCGAGACGGCGCTGCGCACGGAAGCGCGGCGTGCCGCGTAGCCGGCGAGCAGACCGGCGCCCACCGCTCCGATCGCCGCGGGCAGTTCGATGAGCCCGGCCTCCAGGGGCGAGCGCCCCTGGACGAGCTGGAGGAACTGCGAGAGGAAGAACACCAGTCCGGACAGTCCGAGAATGGTCAGCAGATCCGCCAGCACCGCTCCGGAGAAGCCCTTGTGGTGGAAGAGGCGTACGTCCAGAAGCGGCGAGGGCAGCGTCAACTGCCGTCGTACGAACCAGACGAGCGCCGTGATGCCGATGACCGCGGCCCCGCACGTGTCCGGGCGCAGGCCGTGCACGGTCGCTTCCTTGACGGCGTACACGACGGCGACGATGCCGATCAGCGAGAGGGCGACGCTGATGAGGTCCCAGGGGCCGGGGTCGGGGTTGCGCGACTCGGGGAGCAGCTTGACGCCGACGACCACCAGCACCGCCATGACCGGCAGATTGATGAGGAAGACCGAGCCCCACCAGAAGTGCTCCAGCAGGAACCCACCGACGACGGGCCCGACCGCGGCGCCCGCCGACGCGGCGGCGCCCCAGATGCCGACCGCGACGCTGCGCTCCTTGGGGTCGTGGAAGATGTTGCGGATCAGGGCCAGCGTGGAGGGCATCAGCGTGGCACCGGCGATGCCGAGGAGCGCGCGGGCCAGGATCATCATCTCGGGGCTGGACGCATAGGCGTTGAGCACCGACACCGCGCCGAACGCGACCGCGCCCGTCAGCAGCAGCTTCTTGCGTCCGATGCGGTCACCGAGGCTGCCCATGGAGACGAGCAGACCGGCGATGACGAACGAGTAGACATCGCCGATCCACAGCAGCTGGGTGCCGGACGGCTTCAGGTCCTCGCTGAGGTAGGGGGTCGCGAGGCCGAGCACGGTGGCGTCGACCGCGACGAGCAGCACCGCCAGGACCAGGACCGCCAGGGCGAGCCACCGGCCGGGCGCGCGCACGGTCTCGTGTGCCGTCGTCCGCTGGTCGGTTGTGCTCATTTCTCCACGCTCCGTCGTGCTCCGCCGAGCAGCAGCTCGGCGATCATGAATTGGTAGTCCTTGCCGGCGACCCGGCCGTCCTGCACCGCCCAGGCGCACGAGCCGATCAGCCCGTACAGCGCCTCGGTGAGCCAGGCAGGGGTGAGGTCGATGCGGAAGTCGCCCTCGTCCTGGCCGCGGCGGAACAGCGCCGAGACCCGGGCGTCGAGCCTGGCCCAGCCCTCGTTGACCTCTTCGCCCTCGAACAGCTGGTTCTCGGTGACGAGGAAGGCGAGCAGCCCGGCACTCGGCTCGGTCGCGGCGATGAGCCGGCGCAGCGCCTCGGGAGCCGGTCCCTCCGCGAGGCGGGCGGCGTCGAGGGCCGCCTCGAACTCGCGGATCCCGAGGTCCTCGAGCGCCCGCACGAGCGCCTCCCGCCCGGCGAAGTGCCGGTGCAGGGTGGCGCGTCCGATACCGGCGGCCCTGGCGACCTCGTCCATCGTGGACGTCGCCTTACGGGAGAGAAGGCCGGCGGCGGTCCGCAGTACCTGCTCACGATCCACAGTCATGAGACAAGCATAGACCATATGAGACATCAATGTCTCATTCCTGGATCGGGTGCCCCTTTCCGCAGGTGCCGAGGCTGCACCACCGGCGGCGGCCGCTCTCGTCGAGGAAGAGCCAGCCGCATGCTTCGCCGGGGCAGGCGCGGATCAGGAACCGGCGGGGGTCGGCGAGCAGGTCGGCGGCGCTGCGGGCGACGGCCCAGAGCGGGAGCCGCAGCCCGGCGCCGGGAGGGAGCCGCCAGCGGCCCAGACCGTCCTCACCGCGGACGAACACCGAGGCCCTGGCGGCCTCCTCGGCCACGGCGGCCACCGCGGTGAAGGCGCGCCCGTCGTCCGGCGCGCTCAGGCAGGCGTACAGCCGGCCGCGGAAGTCCCGTGCCTCCTCCAGCGCCGCGACCGCCTCGGCCGGACGGCGGCGCGCCTGTTCCAGCAGCCGGGAGACGAGCCGGTCCTCGGCCAGGTCCAGATGTCCGGCCCAGACGGCGAGGGTCGAATAGCCGCGCAGCCACTCCGAGCCGGGAAGCTCCGGCCCGCCCCAGCCGGCGTAGGTGTTGCAGAACTCCAGTGCCGGATGACCGCTCGTGTTCCACGGCAGCCATTCCTCGTTCACGCGTACCGCGTGGACGGGCGCGGGCGGACGGTCCAGACGGGGATCGGCCCGGAGCATACGGTCGTGCAGGGTGCGCAGCCCGGTGCCCGGTTCGACGCCGAGCTCGGCGACCAGGAACCGGCGGGTGCCGCGGTACAGCGCGAGGGCATCGGCCTGGCGGCCGCCGCGGTACAGGGCGGTCATCCGGGCCGCGACGAGCCGTTCGCGATCCGGGTGCTCCGCGGCCGGCAGCGCCAGATCGGCCACCACGCTCTCGTGCAGGCCCATCGCCAGCTGGGCCTCGGCCCGCTGCTCCAGTGCGGACAGCCGCAGGTCGCCGAGCGAGCCGCCGATGCGCTCGCGCAACCGGGGCCCGGCGACGTCGGCGAGCAGCGGGCCCCGCCAGAGCGCGAGCGCCCGGTCGTGCAGACGCACCCGCTGGGCGGGGTCCCCCGTGGCGGTGGCCTCGCGGACGAGACGGACGAACTCACGGGCGTCGACGACGTGGGTGTCCGGCTCGACGGCGTAGCCGTCGTGACGGGTGTCGAGGCGCAGCCCGTACGGCACGAGCGCGGCCCGCAGCCGTCCGATGTACGTGTGCACGGTGCCGCGTGCGGACGCGGGCGCGACACCGTCCCACAGGAGGTCGATGAGCCGGTCGGTGGTCACCACGGCGCCCGCCTCCAGCAGCAGGATCGCCAGCAGACAGCGTTCCTGGCGACGGCCGGCCACCAGGACCCGCTGTCCTTCGTGACGGGCCTCGAACGGCCCGAGCAGCTGGAACTCCATGAACCGCGGAGCCTAGCCGGGCGGTTCGGCGCCGCCCAGACGTCTTTCGACGGTGGTGAGAGTGTGGTCAGCGGCCGGGGAGAAGGTGGCCGGGTCCCGATCCCGCTTCCTCGCGGATCTCACCGAGCTCACGGAGTGACCATGCGAACTGCTGTTGCCGTGCGACGAACCGCCCTTGCCCTGACGGCGCTTGCCACTGCGCTGCTGTGCCCGGCGGCGGTCGCGTCGGCGGCGGAGACCGCCCCCGGCTGGGAGCCGGCGCCGTCCCCGCCGTTCGATCTCGCCGCGGGCGTGCGCTGCGACTTCCCGGTCCACGGCGAACCGCTGGTCGACGAGGTGGTCCGGCGCGTTGTCGAGCGGTACCCGGACGGCGCGGCGAAGCGCGTGGCGTACAAGGGAGATCTGGTCGTCCGGGTCACGAACACCGGGACCGGTGACTTCTATGACGCCGACGTGAGCGGCACGGCGCTTGTCGACCACCGCACCGACGGCTCCCAGTTCTGGTCCGTCCTGGGCCCGGTGCTGGTCGGCGTCGGGGAAGGGAGCGGCAATCTGCCCCGCAGTCTGTACGTCGTCGACGGGCTCTACACCATGGACATCAGCGCGACCGGCCACAAGACGGTCACCATGGCCCACGGCACGAGGACCGACATCTGCGAGCAGATCGACTGACCGCGGACCGGCCCGTGCGCGTCGGGCGGCCGGCTGTCCAGCCCGGCCGCCCGAACGCCCGGCCGCGCGACCGCCCGACCGCCCGTCCGCCCGACGCGAGGTGGTCAGCCCTTCGCCCGCGCCCACGCGTGCTGGATCACCAGGTCCGCCTTCACCTCGGACAGCTGCGTGGCCACCGCCGACGGCGCCGTACCGCCGCGCCCGTTCCTCGACGCCAGCGCCCCCGGGACGTTCAGCACACCGCGCACCTCCGGCGTCAGATGCTCCGAGATCTTCGCGAACTGCTCGTCGGTCAGCTGGTCCAGTTCGATCCCCTGCTGCTCGCACTCCTTCACGCACTCACCCGCGACCTCGTGCGCCACCCGGAACGGCACGCCCTGCCGGACCAGCCACTCCGCGATGTCCGTCGCCAGCGAGAAGCCCGCCGGGGCCAGTTCCTCCATCCGCTCCCGGTTCACCGTGAGCGTGGCCATCATGCCGGTGAAGGCGGGGAGCAGGACCTCCAGCTGGTCGCAGGAGTCGAAGACCGGCTCCTTGTCCTCCTGGAGGTCGCGGTTGTACGCGAGCGGCAGCGCCTTGAGCGTCGCCAGCAGGCCCGTGAGGTTGCCGATGAGGCGCCCCGACTTGCCGCGCGCCAGCTCCGCGATGTCCGGGTTCTTCTTCTGCGGCATGATCGACGAGCCGGTGGAGAAGGCGTCGTGGAGCGTGACGAAGGAGAACTCCTTCGTGTTCCAGATGATGATCTCCTCCGCGATGCGCGAGAGGTTCACGCCGATCATCGCGGTGATGAAGGCGAACTCCGCCACGAAGTCACGCGATGCCGTGCCGTCGATCGAGTTGCCGGCGGAACCGTTCTCGAAGCCGAGGTCCTTCGCCACCGCCTCCGGGTCGAGCCCGAGCGAGGACCCGGCGAGGGCGCCCGAACCATACGGGGACACGGCCGTCCGCTTGTCCCACTGCCGCAGCCTCTCCGCGTCCCGGGAGAGCGACTGCACATGGGCGAGGACGTGGTGGGCGAACAGCACGGGCTGGGCGTGCTGAAGGTGCGTACGGCCGGGCATCGCGACCTCGGGATGCGCCTCGGCGAGGCCCACCAGCGCGTCCTGGAGCTCGGCGACGAGGCCGCCGATGATCCGGGCGTGGTCGCGCAGGTACATCCGGAAGAGCGTCGCGACCTGGTCGTTGCGGGAGCGGCCGGCCCGCAGCTTGCCGCCGAGGTCGGGGCCGAGCCGCTCCAGCAGCCCCCGCTCCAGCGCGGTGTGGACGTCCTCGTCGGCGATGGTGCCGACGAACGAACCGTCCGCGACGTCCGTCTCCAGCTGGTCGAGCCCCGCGAGCATGCGCGTCAGCTCGTCCTCGGTGAGCAGCCCCGCCTTGTGGAGCACCCGGGCGTGCGCGCGGGAGCCGGCGATGTCGTAGGGCGCGAGGCGCCAGTCGAAGTGCACCGACGCGGACAGCTTCGCCAGCGCCTCTGCCGGGCCGTCGGCGAACCGGCCGCCCCAGAGCCGGACGTCACCGTTGTTGCTGCTCACAGCTGAAGCTCCTCAGGAGGATGGATGAACCACTGCCTCCCCGCCGCGGAGGTACGGGGAGGCAGCTGTCGCGTGCACGGGGAATCAGGGAATCAGGCGAGGTCGCGCTTGGCGGCGATCTTCGCGGAGAGTCCGAAGAGTTCGATGAAGCCCTGCGCCTTCGACTGGTCGAACGTGTCGCCCGAGTCGTAGGTGGCGAGGTTGAAGTCGTACAGCGACTCCGTGGACTTCCGGCCGGTGACGACGGCGCGGCCGCCGTGCAGCGTCATCCGGATGTCGCCCGTCACGTGCTGGTTGGCCTCGTTGATGAAGCCGTCCAGGGCGCGCTTGAGGGGGGAGAACCACAGGCCGTCGTAGACGAGCTCGCCCCAGCGCTGCTCGACCTGCCGCTTGTACCGGGCCAGCTCGCGCTCGACCGTGACGTTCTCGAGCTCCTGGTGCGCGGTGATCAGCGCGATCGCGCCCGGGGCCTCGTACACCTCACGGGACTTGATGCCCACGAGCCGGTCCTCGACCATGTCGATCCGGCCGATGCCCTGGCCGCCGGCCCGCTCGTTGAGCTGCTGGATGGCCTGGAGGACGGAGACGGGCTTGCCGTCGATCGCGACCGGGACGCCCTCCTTGAAGGAGATGACGACCTCGTCGGCCTCACGCTGCTCGGCGGGGTTGGAGGTGTACTCGTAGATGTCCTCGATCGGACCGTTCCAGATGTCCTCCAGGAAGCCGGTCTCGACGGCCCGCCCGAAGACGTTCTGGTCGATGGAGTACGGCGACTTCTTGGTGGTCGCGATCGGGAGCTGCTTGTCCTCGCAGAAGGCGATCGCCTTGTCCCGGGTCATCGCGTAGTCACGGACCGGGGCGATGCACTTCAGCTCGGGGGCGAGGGCGACGATGCCGGCCTCGAACCGCACCTGGTCGTTGCCCTTGCCGGTGCAGCCGTGGGCGACCGTGGTGGCGCCGTGCTTCTTGGCGGCGGCGACGAGGTGCTTGACGATCGTCGGCCGGGAGAGGGCGGAGACCAGCGGGTAGCGGTCCATGTAGAGGGCGTTGGCCTTGATCGCCGGGAGGCAGTACTCCTCGGCGAACTCGTCCTTCGCGTCGGCGACCTCGGCTTCCACAGCACCGCAGGCGAGCGCGCGCTTGCGGATGACGTCCAGGTCCTCGCCGCCCTGGCCGACGTCCACGGCAACGGCGATGACCTCGGCGCCCGTCTCCTCGGCGATCCAGCCGATGGCGACGGAGGTGTCCAGACCGCCTGAGTAGGCGAGTACGACGCGCTCGGTCACGGGTTTCTCCTTACGATGCATTCGGTGATGGGTATAACTATGCAAGGCACCGTATGTTTTGTCAAAGAGGTTCCACCCCTCGCCCCTGACCTGCGGTAATCAAGATGCCCCAGCGCCGGCGGCCCCCTACTCTCCAGGCAACGGACCTGGGGAGGGGCCATGGAAGCGGTGGACGTGAGCGCCGGGCAGAGGGCGGCGGCGCGCCTGGCCGGCGGGGCTCGCCCGGCCGACGCATGGAACGGTGAGGACCCGGCCGCCTGGCTCGCGCTCGACCTCGGTGTGCGATCATCCGGCCGGAACGGCTACGGCACCGACGACGCCGCACACGCCAGGCCCGAGATCGCGCTCTGTCACGGGGACGGCCGGCGCCGCCGAGCCGCGCTCGTCGAGGCCGCCGGCGACACCGCCCTGCTGCCCCTGGTCGCGATCCGGTGCGCGGACTGGGCCGAGCCCGTCAGGGAGACCGCGCGCGATCTGCTGTCGGCCGCCCTGGCATGCGATCCCGGGACCGTACTGCGCACCCTGACCCCGCTCGTACTGCGGCTCGGCGGGCGTGAGCAGGGCCGGTGGGCACGGGACCGGTTCGAGGAGGCACTGAGGGGGCAGCCGTACGCAGTCACCGCCCGGCTGCTGGAAAGCGGCGACCGGGCCACGCGACGGCTGGCCGCCGGCATTCTGCTGGATGCGCATGCCCTGGGCGCGGTGGAACTGGCCGGTCGGGCCGCCGTCGAGCGGGACACGGCGCTCGCCGGGCGCTGGGCCGATGCCGCCGTCGCCACCATGGACGCGGCGGACCACGACGAGGTCGTCGCCGTGCTGCTCGGCAGCCGGCTGCCCTCCGTACGGTCGGCCGGTGTCACGTCGCTGCACCGCACGGGCCGCGGCGCCGACGCGGCATCCTGGCTGACCGACCGGTCGGGGCTCGTACGGGCCTGCGCACGCTGGGCCCTGCGGCAGAGCGGGACCGATCCGCACGCGGTCTACCGCGGTCTGTGCGCCGACCCGGCGACCGTGACCCCCGGCGCCGCGATCGGGCTGGCCGAGTGCGGGGACAACGCCGACGCCGACCCGCTGACGACCCTGGCCCGGCACCCGGACGGCGCCGTACGGGCCAGGGCACTGGCGGGACTTCGCCTGCTCGACGCGACCCGGACGCAGTTGATGCGGGATCTGCTCGACGACCCCCACCCAGGCGTCGTACGGGAGGCGTCACTGGCCCTCCTGCCGTCCGCCGGCACCCTCCCCGAGGCCTGGCTGCGCGAACGGCTGGCTCCCGGGCGGGCGCGGGCCTCACGGATCGCGGCCTTCCGGCTGCTCAGTGCGCAGGGCGGGACGGCCGCGCTGCGGGCCGCCGTGGACCTGCTGGCCGACGAGGACGCCACACTGCGCCGCAGGGGCGGGGAACTGGCGCTGATATGCCTGTTCCCCTACCCGGACCCACGACTGCCGCGTCACGACCCCGAGGTCGGGGAGCTGGTGGACCGCAGTGCGGCTCTGATGAGCAACTACGTACGGGAGAGGGTGCGTTCACACCTCGGACTCGGCCGCTCGGAGCCGTCCGCCGGCGGATGATCCTCCGTATGGGACAGCGCTACGCACGTATCGACGGCCGTATCCGCACCTTCATCGAGCAGCAGCCGGTGTTCTTCACCGCCACGGCGCCCCTGGCCGGGGACGGGCACGTCAACCTCTCCCCCAAGGGCCGCAGCGGCAGCCTCGTGGTCATCGACGAGCAGACCCTCGCCTATCTGGACTTCGGCGGCAGCGGCGCCGAGACCGTCGCCCATCTGCGGGAGGAGGGGAACGGCCGGATCACGCTGATGTGGTGCGCGTTCTCCGGCCCGCCCAAGGTGCTGCGGGTGCACGGGACCGGGGAGGCGGTCTTCCGCGACGATCCCCGCTGGTCCGACTACATCGGCCACTTCGCGGAGGTCGACGGGCCGTCCGCCCGCGCGATCGTGGTCGTCCACGCCCGCCGTATCAGCGACGCATGCGGCTTCGCGGTGCCCTTCATGGACTACCGCGAGGAGCGCACCCAGCACGCGGAGCACTTCGGCCGGAAGACGGACGAGGAGTTCGCCGCCTACTGCGCGAAGAAGGACCACGTGGGGGTGAGCCTGGACGGGCTGCCGGCGCTGCCGCTGCCTCTCGCGGCCCGTACGGACACCGTCTGACGCAGGACATCGTCCGAGGCAGGGGCGCGGACGGCAGCGCCGGCGCCCCGGCCCCGGTCCGGTCCGGCCGCCGCCCGGGACCGTCACCGGACGCACGGCCCCCACACGTTACCCACGCCCGCGCCCGCGTCACGGCAGAACCCGGAACCCCACCGGTTGAACTCCCGCCGCTCCGCATCCGTATCCAGGTACGCGAACGAGGCGCAGCCGAGGAGCAGTCGTGACGATGTTGCAGAACGGTCGGGCCGCCAGACGCCAGACCATGCGGGCGATCCGGCCCCAGCGTGACCCGGCGGTGGTGTTGTTGGCCATCGCGTGGGTGGGGGCGGCGGCCGTGCTGTCCCTGTGGTGGCAGAACACGGCCGTGGTGCACATGGACACCGCCGAGTGGCTGGTCGGGGCCGGCCGGCTCACCGGTCTGCTCGGCGGATACATGATCGCGCTGGTGGTCCTGCTGATGGCGCGCGTTCCCGCGCTGGAGCGGCGGGTGGGTTCCGACAGGGTGACGCGATGGCACGCGATGAGCGGCCGCTACGCGATCTGCCTGATCGTCACGCATGTCGTGATGACCGTGTGGGGCTACTCCGTGCAGGCCGACACGGGTGTGGTCGAGCAGACCGTCACCGTCGTCGTCGACTTCCCCGAGATGATCAAGGCGACGATCGGTACCGGTCTCCTGCTCTTCATCGGCTTCGTCTCGGCCGGCATGGTGCGCCGGAAGATGGCGTACGAGACCTGGTACTACCTGCACCTGCTGACGTATGTCGCGGTGTATCTGACCTTCTGGCACCAACTCTCCACCGGGGCCGAGTTCGTCGCCGACTCCACGGCCCGCACCGTCTGGTACGCCCTGTACGGGACCGTCGGCGCCCTGCTGCTCTGGTACCGCGTGCTGGCGCCGGTCCGGCTGAACCTCTGGCACCGCATGCGGGTCGAGTCGACCGTGGACGAGGCCCCCGGGGTGGTCTCCGTGCTGATCAGCGGCCGCCGGCTGCACCGGCTCGGCGCCGAGGCGGGGCAGTTCTTCCGCTGGCGCTTCCTCACCAAGGGCCTGCGCTGGAGCGCCAATCCGTACTCGCTCTCGGCCCCGCCCCGGCCCAATCTGATGCGGATCACCGTCAAGGCCGTCGGCAGGCACAGCACGGCGCTGTCCCGGCTGGAGCCGGGGACCCGGGTCTGGGCGGAGGGTCCGTACGGCGCGATGACCGCCGGCCGGCGCAGCCGCAACAAGGTGCTGCTGATCGCGGGCGGCGCCGGAATCACCCCGCTGCGGGCGCTTTTCGAGACGCTGCCCGGCGGGCCGGGGGACCTGACGCTGCTCTACCGGGCCAGCAAGACCCAGGACCTGGCGCTGTGGAGCGAACTCAAGGAGATCGCCCGCAACCGCGACGCTCAGTTGATGTACGCCGTGAACGGTCCGGACGGAGCCCGGCCCGAGATCACCGCCGAGCGGCTGAAGGAAGTACTGCCCGACATCGACAGTCACGACGTGTACCTCTGCGGACCGCCCGGTCTCGCCGAGGAGTCCTACCAGGCACTGCGTGAAGCCGGAGTGCCGTCCCGCCGGATCCACCACGAGTCCTTCGAGATGTGAGGCCGTCCGTGAAGAGGAAACACCCGCTGCGCCGGGTCATGATCGGCATCGCCGCCACGGCGTCCGGCGTCGTGCTGCTGCTCGCTCTGAAGCAGCCGGGCACCACGGTGGCCGAGGCGTCCGCCGGTTCCCAGGTACCTCCGGGCGGTTCGGCGTCGGCCGCCGGCGGGCAGACGGTGCTCGGGGACGCCGCCGGTACGCAGTACGGCGACGTCCAGGTCCAGCTGACCCTCAGCGGCGGCAGAATCACCGGCGCCCAGGCGGTGAAGGCGCCCGACGCCGACGCCAACAGCCGGCAGATCGCCGCCAGCGCCATCCCCAAGCTCAACCAGGCGGTGATGGCGGCCCAGAGCGCCGACATCGACGCCGTCTCCGGCGCCAGCTACACCAGCAAGGGCTACATCACATCCCTCCAGAGCGCGCTGGACAAGGCCGGGGCGGCCGCCCCGGGCGCGGGGGCCTCGGGCGGTACGGGAAGCGGCGAAGCGGCGGCACCGCCGCCCGCGGCGGACCCGGGAGCCGGCAAGGACCCGGGAGCCGGCGAGGACCCGGGAGCGGGTGCCGACCCCGGCGCGGGCGCGGACCCCGGCTCCGGTGCGGGAGCCGGCGACGCGGCGCCGAAGACCGTGCTCGGCGACGTGGCCGACACGCAGTACGGCCCGGTGCAGGTCAAGATCACGGTCAGCGGCGGCAGGATCACCGCGGCGGACGCGGTGAAGGCACCGAACAGCGACGCCAACAGCCGCCAGATCGCCGCCAACGCCGTACCCAAGCTCAACCAGGCCGCGGTCACGGCGCAGAGCGCCGGCATCGACGCCGTCTCCGGCGCCAGCTACACCAGCAAGGGCTACATCACCTCCCTCCAGAGCGCCATCGACAAGGCGGGCCTGTGATGTCCGGCGGGACGCGACTGCGTCATGTCGAGCACTCGATGGGCACGGTCTTCTCGTTCGACATCCGGATGGCCGCCGCCGACTCCCCTCGGGTGCGTGCCGGGCTCGCGGCCGCCGTGGCCGGTCTGCACCGCGTCGACGAGATCTTCTCGACGTACCGCGAGGACAGCCAGATCAGCCGGCTGGCCCGGCGCGAGATCACGATAGACGACTGCGTCACGGAGGTCGCCGAGGTCTTCCGGCTGTGCGAGGACGCCGAGCGCGAGAGCGACGGCTGGTTCACCGCGCGCTATGCCGGCGGCCTCGATCCGACCGGCGTGGTCAAGGGCTGGGCGGTGGAGTGCGCGGTCCGGATGCTCGCCTCCTCCGGCGCCGATGCGGTCTGCCTCAACGGCGGCGGTGACATCCAACTGCACGGCGGTCCCTGGCGGGTGGGGGTGTCGGACCCGCTGCACCCCGGCGAGCTCGTCACCGTGATCGAGGCCGAGGACGGTCTGGCCGTCGCCACGTCCGGCCCGGCCGAGCGCGGCTGCCACATCCTCGACCCGCACACCCGGCGGCCCCCCGCGGACGGCATCGCCTCGATGACGGTCGTCTGCCCGGGCCTGACGGAGGCGGACGCCCGGGCGACCGCCGCGTACGCGATGGGCGACCGGGCCCGCGGCTGGCTGGAGGACCTCACGGGCACCGAGGCGTTCGCGGTCCTCGCCGACGGCAGCACCTGGCAGACCAGCGGATTCGCCCGCCACTCGGCGCAGTTGCCGGCCTGACGACGCAGTCGGCCGCCTGACGATGTGGCCACCCGCCCGACGGGCCCCGACCGGGGCCCGTCAGCGGTCGTTCTGGGCCAGGCGCAGCAGATGGTCGGCGAGCGCCTGGCCGCCGAGCGGGTCACGGCTGATCAGCAGCAGGGTGTCGTCACCCGCGATGGTGCCGAGGATGTCGCGCAGTTCGGCCTGGTCGATGGCCGAGGCGAGGAACTGGGCCGCCCCGGGGGGTGTGCGCAGGACGACGAGATTGGCCGACGCCTCCGCCGAGATGAGCAGTTCACCGGAGAGGCGGCGCATCCGCTCCTCCTTCGCCGACTCCCCCAGCGGCACGTGCGGCGTACGGAAGCCGCCCTCGCTGGGCACCGCGTAGATCAACTCACCGCCCGTGTTGCGGATCTTCACGGCGCCGAGCTCGTCGAGGTCCCGGGAGAGCGTCGCCTGGGTGACGCTCAGCCCGTTGTCGGCGAGGAGCTTGGCGAGCTGGCTCTGCGAGCGCACCGGCTGCCGGTTGAGGATGTCCACGATCCGGCGGTGGCGGGCCGTACGGGTCTGCGGCACGGCCGGCCCGCCGTGCTCGGTGTCCTGCGCATCGCTCATCGTCGTCTCATTCTCCGGATCGTCCTTCCCCGCCTGCCGCGTCGAGAACACCGGGCAACGCCCGGATGAACGCGTCCACATCGGCCTCGCCGATGGTCAGGGGCGGCATCAGCCGTACGACATCGGGGGCCGGGGCGTTCACCAGGAAGCCGGCGCTCTGAGCCGCCTGCTGCACCTGTGGCGCGAGGGGCTCGTTGAGCACGATACCCAGCAACAGGCCCGCACCACGGACATGGGAGATCAGAGGATGGCCCGGCCGGTCGGCGGAGCCCTCGATTCCGTCACGGATCCTCTCGCCGAGGCGCTTGACCTCGTCAAGTACTCCGTCGGCGGCCAGCGTGTTCAGCACCGCGAGACCCGCGGCGCAGGAGACCGGGTTCCCGCCGAAGGTCGTGCCGTGATGACCGGGCTTCAGCAGGTCCGCGGCCTCACCGAAGACCACGGTCGCCCCGAGCGGCAGCCCTCCGCCGAGCCCCTTGGCGAGGGTGACGACGTCCGGCTCGACGCCCTGGTGGGCCTGGTGCTCGAACCAGTGGCCAGTGCGCCCGATGCCGGTCTGGACCTCGTCGAGGACGAGCAGCGTTCCGGTGGCCCGGGTGATCTCCCGGGCGGCCTCCAGATATCCCTTGGGCGGTACGACCACGCCGTTCTCGCCCTGGATCGGCTCGATGACGACGAGCGCGGTCTCCTCGGTGACGGCGGCCCGCAGCGCGTCCGCGTCGCCGTACGGGACATGGGTGACATCGCCCGGCAGCGGCAGGAACGGCTCACGCTTGCCCGGCTGGCCGGTCAGCGCGAGGGAGCCCATGGTCCGGCCGTGGAAGCCGCCGTCGGTGGCGACCATGTGCTGACGGCCCGTCAGGCGGCCGATCTTGAAAGCGGCTTCGTTGGCCTCTGCGCCGGAGTTGCAGAAGAAGACGCGTCCGGGACGCCCGAAGAGCTGGATGAGGCGTTCGGCGAGCGCGAGCGGAGGCTCGGCGGAGTAGAGGTTGGAGACATGGCCGAGCGAGGAGATCTGCCGGGTCACGGCCTCCACGACGGCGGGGTGCGCGTGGCCGAGCGCGTTGACGGCGATGCCGCCGACGAAGTCGGTGTACGCCGTGCCGTCGGCGTCCCAGACGGTGGCGCCCTCACCGCGGACCAGCGACAGCTGGGGCGTGCCGTAGTTGTCGGTCATCACGTCCCGCCACCGCTGGGCGAGTTCCTGGTTGGTCATGGTTCCCCCTGTCCGTCGGGCACGACCATCGTGCCGATGCCCGAGTCGGTGAAGATCTCCAGCAGGATCGAGTGCGGCACCCGGCCGTCGATGACGCGTGCGGTGTTGACGCCGTTGCGTACGGCGAACAGGCAGCCCTCCATCTTGGGGACCATGCCGCTCGCGAGCTCCGGCAGCAGCTTCTCCAGCTGACCGGCGGTGAGTCTGCTGATCACCTCGTCGCTGTTGGGCCAGTCCTCGTACAGGCCCTCGACGTCGGTGAGGACCATCAGCGTTTCGGCACCCAGCGCCGCAGCGAGTGCCGCAGCCGCCGTATCAGCATTGACGTTGTAGACATGTCCGTCGTCCTGTGAGCGGGCGATCGAGGAGACGACCGGGATCCGGCCGTCTGCGAGGAGGGCCTCGATCGCGCCGGTGTCGATCGCGGTGATCTCCCCGACGCGGCCGATGTCGACCAGTTCGCCGTCGATCGTGGGCCGGTGCTTGGTGGCGGTGATGGTGTGCGCGTCCTCGCCGGTGAGGCCGACGGCGAGCGGGCCGTGCTGGTTCAGCAGTCCGACGAGCTCGCGCTGGACCTGGCCGGACAGGACCATCCGTACGACGTCCATCGCCTCCGGCGTGGTGACCCGCAGACCCGCCTTGAACTCGCTGACCAGCCCGTGCCGGTCGAGCTGGGCGTTGATCTGGGGGCCGCCGCCGTGCACGACGACCGGTTTGAGGCCGGCCTGCCGCAGAAAGACGACGTCCTGGGCGAAGGCCGCCTTGAGGTCCTCGTCGACCATCGCGTTGCCGCCGAACTTCACGACGACGATCTTGCCGTTGTGCCGGGTCAGCCAGGGCAGGGCCTCGATGAGGATCTGCGCCTTCGGCAGCGCGGTGTGCTTGCGGGTGCTCATGACGAGTACGCGCTGTTCTCGTGGACGTAGTCGGCCGTCAGGTCGTTGGCCCAGATGACGGCGGACTCGGAGCCGGCGGAGAGGTCGGCGGTGATCCGCACCTCGCGGTAGCGCATGTCGACGAGGTCGCGGTCCTCGCCGACTCCGCCGTTCTTGCAGACCCACACGCCGTTGATGGCGACGTTCAGCCGATCGGGCTCGAACGCGGCGCGCGTGGTGCCGATCGCCGAGAGCACCCGGCCCCAGTTCGGGTCCTCGCCGTGGATGGCGCACTTGAGCAGGTTGTTGCGGGCGATGGACCGGCCGACCTCGACGGCGTCGTCCTCGGTGGCGGCACCGGTGACCTCGATACGGATGTCCTTGGAGGCGCCCTCGGCGTCACCGATGAGCTGACGGGCCAGGTCGCCGCAGACCGTGCGCACTCCCTCGGCGAACGCGTCGTACTCCGGCGCCGTCCCGGACGCGCCGGATGCCAGCAGCAGCACGGTGTCGTTCGTGGACATACAGCCGTCGGAGTCGATGCGGTCGAAGGTGAGCCGGGTCGCGTCCCGCAGCGCCGTGTCGAGTGTGGAGCTGTCGAGGTCGGCGTCGGTGGTCAGGACCACGAGCATGGTGGCGAGGCCCGGCGCGAGCATGCCCGCGCCCTTCGCCATCCCGCCGACGCTCCAGCCCTCGCCCTCGTACACGGCGGTCTTGTGCACGGTGTCGGTCGTCTTGATCGCGATGGCCGCCTTCTCGCCACCGTGCTCCCCGAGCTGAGCCGCGGCCTTCTCGATGCCGGGCAGCAGCTTGTCCATCGGCAGCAGTAGACCGATGAGGCCGGTGGAGGCCACCGCGACCTCGCCGGCGCTGTGGCCGAGGACGTCGGCCACCTTCTCCGCGGTGGCGTGGGTGTCCTGGAAACCCTGCGGGCCCGTACAGGCGTTGGCGCCGCCGGAGTTGAGAACGACCGCGGTGACCTCACCGCCCTTGAGGACCTGCTCGGACCACAGGACGGGCGCGGCCTTGACGCGGTTGGAGGTGAAGACGCCCGCGGCGGCGCGACGCGGCCCGTTGTTGACCACGAGGGCCAGGTCCGGGTTGCCGCTCTCCTTGATCCCGGCCGCGATGCCCGCCGCCGTGAATCCCTTCGCTGCCGTGACGCTCACTTCTTCTCCTCGTTCGCTTCTCCGCCCGCGCGGCACGCGGGCGCGGCTGCCGGGTCACTCTGCAGCCGGCCGGCTGCGTGTACGCCGCTCACGGAGCGACTCCCGTCAGGGAAAGACCGGTGTCCTCGGGAAGCCCGAGGGCGATGTTCATGCTCTGCACCGCACCGCCGGCGGTGCCCTTGGTGAGGTTGTCGATGGCGCTGATCGCGATGAGACGGCCGGCGGCCTCGTCGTACGCGACCTGGATCTGGACGGCGTTGGAGCCGTACACGGACGCGGTGGCGGGCCACTGCCCCTCCGGCAGGAGGTGGACGAAGGGCTCGTCCGCCAGGGCCTTCTCGTAGGCGGTCCGTACGTCATGGGCCGTGGTGCCCGGCTTCGCCTTGGCGGAGCAGGTGGCGAGGATGCCGCGGGACATCGGCGCCAGGGTGGGCGTGAAGGACACGGTGACCGGCTCTCCCGCGGCCGCGCTGAGGTTCTGGATCATCTCGGGCGTGTGCCGGTGTCCGCCGCCGACGCCGTACGGGCTCATGGAGCCCATCACCTCGGAGCCCAGCAGATGCGCCTTGGGCGACTTGCCGGCGCCGGAGGTACCGGACGCCGCGGTGATCACGGCCTCGGGCTCGGCAAGGCCCGCGGCGTACGCGGGGAACAGCGCGAGCGACACGGCTGTGGGATAACACCCGGGCACCGCGATCCTCCGGGCACCGGCGAGCGCGGTACGGGCCCCCGGCAGCTCGGGCAGCCCATAGGGCCAGGTCCCCGCGTGCGGTGAGCCGTAGAACTTCTCCCAGTCGGCGGCGCTGTGCAGCCGGAAGTCGGCGCCCATGTCGATGACGAGGACATCGTCCCCGAGCTGCTCGGCGACCTCGGCGGACTGCCCGTGCGGGAGGGCGAGAAAGACGACGTCGTGCCCGTCGAGCACGTCGGCGGTGGTGGGCTCCAGCACCCGCCCGGCGAGCGGCAGCAGATGGGGCTGGAGTCCGCCGAGCTTCTGACCTGCGTTGGAGTGCCCGGTGAGCGCGCCGATCTCGACGTCGGGGTGGGCGATGAGGAGACGCAGCAGTTCCCCACCCGCGTATCCACTCGCTCCGGCCACTGCTGCGCGTACTGCCATCGGGTCCTCCTCGTCGATGGCATGACTATACGTAGCACCGCAGCTTTATGCAAAGGTTTTGAGTGATCAGCCGCTGCCCCTCAGCTGTCGGCACCCCTGTCAGCGTTCAGCCACGCCCCGATCGTCGGTAGCGCTTCGGGCCCGCTGTCCTGCTCGACCGAGCCCGCGAGATCGGCCACCGAAACACTCGCCAGCGACGCCCGCCAGGCGGCATCCGCCGCACCCATCGCGCGGGCGATGGGACACGCCTTCGCGCACTCCTCGGGCGGCGTCCCGAACGGACCCCGCTGACGGATCTCCGTGCACACGAACGCCGGGTTCGCCCCGTCGACCGCCTGCACCACATCCAGGAGCGAGATCTCGCCGGCGGCCCTGGTCAGGACGTATCCACCCGTCTTGCCCTGGACGGACTTCACCAGACCCGCCCGGGACAGGGCCTGCATCTGCTTCGCCAGATAGCTGGGCGAGACATCGTGCAGCTCCGCCAGACGCGCCGCCGGGACCGGCTCGGTCGCCGCGGTCAGCACCACGCAGCAGTGCAGCGCCCACTCCACGCCGCCGGACAGTTTCATGCACCCTCCAGTTGACTCGGACAAAGACTATCCGAGTAGTATCCCGGACAACAGATATCCGAGTTTGCGCGGACAGTGAACCCTGTTCACGGAAGGACACGATCATGAAGATCACCGTCATCGGAGCCACCGGGCTGATCGGCTCGCAGCTCATCTCCAGGCTCTGCGACGCCGGACACGAGGTGACCCCCGCGTCACTGTCGACCGGCGTCGACCTGCTCACCGGCGAGGGTCTCGACCAGGCGCTCGCGGGCGCGGACACGGTCGTCAACGTGACGAACTCGCCCACGTTCGACGAAGCCTCACCGGACTTCTTCCGCACCACCATGGGGAATCTGCTGGCCGCGGGCGAGCGCGCGGGCGTCGGTCACCAGGTGATCCTGTCCATCGTGGGCGTCGACCTGGTGCCGCAGCTGGACTACTACCGGGCGAAGACGCTTCAGGAGGAGCTGCTGCGGCAGGGGCCCACGGCGTACTCGATCGTCCGCGCGACGCAGTTCTTCGAGTTCATGAACGCGGTCATGTCGTGGACCTCCGACGACCGAACGGTCCGGCTGCCGTCCACCCGTATCCAGCCCATCGCCGCGGCAGACGTCGTCGACGCCCTCGCCGACGTCGCCATGGCCCCGCCGCTCGGCGGCTCGGTCGATGTCGCGGGTCCGGATGTCTTCACGCTGGACGAGCTCGGCCGTCTCACGCTGGCGGACCGGCAGGACGGGCGCACCGTCGTCACCGACGACGAGGCGGGCATGTTCGCCGCCACCGACGACGGCGTGCTTGTCCCGGGGCCCGGCGCCCGCCTGGCCGCCACCCACTACAAGGACTGGCTCAGCGCCTCTCGCCGGTCCGTGTGACCGGCGATCGCCCGAGCGCGGAGAAGGTCAGGAACGCGGACCGCGAGGCTGATCGGCCCGCTCCGCGTTCTTCTCCTTGATGCGCACCGCTTCCTTGCGGACCTCGGCCTGGGTGGCGCGTTCCTTCTGCAGCCACTCGGGCAGGTCCTCCTTCAGCGCGTCGATCTGCTCCGTGGTGAGCGCGTCGGTCACTCCGCCGCGGGCGAGGCCCGCGATGGAGACGCCGAGCTTCGCCGCGACCACCGGACGGGGGTGCGGGCCGTTGCGTCGCAGCTCCTGCAGCCACTCGGGCGGGTCTGCCTGGAGGGCGTTCAGCTCGGTGCGTGAGACGACACCCTCCTGGAACTCGGTGGGGGTGGCCTCGAGGTACACACCCAGCTTCTTCGCCGCGGTCGCGGGCTTCATCGTCTGGGTGGTCTGGTGCGACGTCATGGTGTCAAGGGTATCGAGCGTGTGCGCCCCCTCCGACCACGACCGGTAGCCTGGCCCGGTGACAGGCTCGGAAGCATCCCCTTCGTTCCGGCTGGCGTATGTCCCGGGAGTGACGCCCACGAAGTGGGTGCGGATCTGGAACGAGCGGCTGCCAGACGTCCCCCTGACTCTCGTCGCGGTCTCCCCCGCCGAGGTCTTCGACGTGTTGCGCGACGGCGGCGCGGACGCCGGGTTCGTGCGGCTGCCGGTCGACGGAGCGGACCTCAGCGCGATCCCCCTCTACACCGAGACGACCGTGGTCGTGGTCCCGAAGGACCACGTCGTGGCAGCGGTCGACGAGGTGTCCTCCGAGGATCTGGCCGACGAGATCGTGCTGCACCCCCTCGACGACACCCTCGACTGGGAGCAGCCGCCCGGCCGGCCCGCGTACGAACGGCCCGCGACGACGGCGGACGCCATCGAGCTGGTGGCGGCCGGAGTGGGGCTGCTCGTCGTACCCCAGTCACTGGCCCGCCTGCACCACCGCAAGGACCTCACCTACCGACCGGTGTCCGGCACCGCCGAGTCGCGCATCGCGCTGTCGTGGCCGGAGGACCGGACCACCGATCTGGTGGAGGACTTCATCGGAATCGTGCGCGGGCGGACGGTCAACAGCTCCCGCGGTCGTACTCAGTCGCAGCCTGAGCCGAAGAGCAAGCGCCCCGAAGCGGGAGGCGCACGACGCAAGCCCGCGGCCAAGTCGGGCGGCGGCGCGTCTACGGGCAGGGGCCCGCGGAGCGGTTCCGGCGGTGCCAAAGGCGGCGCGAAGGGCAGCAAGCGCGGCAAGCCGCGCCGCCGTTCCTAGCCCGACTCCCTGACCCTCCTCGCCGCTACCGCGAACTCCTCAGCCACGGACGGTCAGCAGCACCACGCACAGCCACACGACCACCAGGCCGATGAGCGCGGCGACCACCCGGCACAGCAGACGCTGCCGCAGGGCGTCGTACCGCCCGCTGTACTCCGTGCGGAGCTCACCGGCGCGCGCCGTGATCGCTTCCAGCGCCTTCCGGGACACCGCGATGTGTTCCTCGGCGTACAGGCGCACGACCTCGTCGTACTGGGCGGTGGTCAGCCACGGCATACGTCCGGCGAACATCTCGGCCGACACCGCGGCTTCCCGCAGCCGGCTCTGGGCCAGGAGATAGCCCTCCACCTGCGAGATGCCGGCATCGATGTCGAGCGACGGCTGCTGCTGCCGCGACGGCCCGCCGGTCACGACCGGCCCTTGTCGTTCCCGTCGTCGTCTCCCAGCGGCGACGCCACGCCCTCCCCGGGCTCGATGACATCCCGGCGGCCCTCGGCGTGTGCGGGATCGAGACTGGCGACTTCGGGGTGGTGGAGGTCGAAGGCCGGGGATTCCGAGCGGATCCGCGGCAGGGTGATGAAGTTGTGCCGGGGCGGCGGGCAGGACGTGGCCCACTCCAGCGAGCGGCCGTAGCCCCACGGGTCGTCGACGTGGATCTTCCTGCCGTACTTGGCGGTCTTCCAGACGTTGTAGAGGAAGGGGAAGATCGACAGGCCCAGGACGAACGAGCTGATCGTGGAGAAGGTGTTCAGCCCGGTGAAGCCGTCGACGGCGAGGTAGTCCGCGTACCGCCGCGGCATCCCCTCCGCGCCCAGCCAGTGCTGCACCAGGAACGTGCCGTGGAAGCCGAGGAACAGCGTCCAGAAGGTCATCTTCCCGAGCCGCTCGTCCAGCATCTTGCCCGTGAACTTCGGCCACCAGAAGTGGAACCCGGCGAACATCGCGAACACCACGGTGCCGAACACGACGTAGTGGAAGTGCGCCACGACGAAGTACGAGTCGGAGACGTGGAAGTCCATCGGCGGCGAGGCCAGGATGACGCCCGTCAGACCACCGAACAGGAAGGTCACGAGAAACCCGATCGTCCACAGCATCGGCGTCTCGAAGGACAGTGAGCCCTTCCACATCGTGCCGATCCAGTTGAAGAACTTCACACCGGTCGGCACCGCGATCAGGAACGTCATGAACGAGAAGAACGGTAGGAGTACCCCGCCTGTCACGTACATGTGGTGCGCCCAGACCGTCACCGACAGACCGGCGATCGCGATCGTCGCACCGACGAGACCGATGTAGCCGAAGATCGGCTTGCGGCTGAAGACCGGAATGATCTCCGTCACGATGCCGAAGAACGGCAGGGCGATGATGTACACCTCTGGGTGGCCGAAGAACCAGAAGAGGTGTTGCCACAGCAGTGCTCCGCCGTTGGACGAATCGAAGACATGGGCGCCGAACTTGCGGTCCGCCTCCAGCGCGAAGAGCGCGGCGGCGAGAACCGGGAAGGCGAACAGCACGAGGACAGCGGTCAGCAGCACGTTCCAGGTGAAGATCGGCATCCGGAACATCGTCATGCCGGGTGCGCGCATACAGATGATCGTGGTGATGAAGTTGACCGCGCCGAGGATCGTGCCGAAGCCGGAGAAGGCCAGACCCATGATCCAGAGATCGGCGCCGATACCCGGCGAGCGGACCGCGTCCGACAGCGGGGAGTAGGCGAACCAGCCGAAGTCGGCGGCACCGTTCGGCGTGAGGAATCCGCCCACCGCGATCGACGAGCCGAAGAGATACAGCCAGTACGCGAACATGTTCAGCCGCGGGAACGCCACGTCGGGCGCGCCGATCTGCAACGGCATGATCCAGTTCGTGAAACCGGCGAACAGCGGCGTCGCGAACATCAGCAGCATGATCGTGCCGTGCATCGTGAACGCCTGGTTGAACTGCTCGTTCGACATGATCTGCGTGCCCGGCCGGGCCAGCTCGGCGCGCATGAAGAGCGCCAGCACCCCGCCGATCAGGAAGAACACGAACGACGTGGTCAGGTAGAGCGTGCCGATGGTCTTGTGGTCGGTGGTGGTCAGCCACGTCACGACCACTCTGCCGGGCTGCTTGCGCCGCAGCGGCAGTTCGTCCTCGTACGCGTCGTCGTCCTTGGACAGCACTTCGAGCTCAGGCCCGGACCCTGAAGCCACACGAACTCCCACTCAATCGGCAGCCTTCACCATGCACAGACCGCACCCCCTGAGCAGGCCGCAAATTTCCTCAAAGGCGCACGAAGCGCAATCTAGCGGGCTTACGTCCTGCCCACCTCCATGACATCGACGGGCCGGGCGGTGTCCGCGGCGGCGCGGTTCCCTTCCCACCGGGCCGCCAACCCCGCCGACTAGGCCCTGTTGCCCGCGCCGACCCGCTCGGGCACAGGCCCCCGCGCCCTGATGGGGGCCGTCAGAGACCACCCGATCGGCGGCACCCACAGGGCTGCCGACGGCGCCCCGCTACCCACGGGTGGCGGATGTGCCGAGGGCGTCACCCGGACGGGCGGCCCTCTTCACCCGCTTGCCTCGCGGGCCGCGCCGCGTCGGCCGTGCTCGGAAACGCTGATGGAACCCCAACCCGCCCCGCAGAAGAGGGAACAGCATGACCATGCCTTCCACCGCCGACCTCATACGCCGGCGCTTCACGCATGTCTCCGCGGCCGCACTGACCGTGGCGCTCTGCACCGTCGCGGTGCCGGCTTCCGCCGACTCGGGCCCCGCCGGGACGACGGGCGGTGACACGGGCGCGGGCGCCAAACCCACCGTGGTCCTGGTGCACGGCGCCTTCGCCGACGCCTCCGGCTGGAACGGGGTCATCGAACGTCTCCAGGCGGACGGCTACACCGTCCTCGCCCCGCCCAATCCCCTGCGCGGGCTCGCCGACGACTCCACCTACATCGCCAGTGTCCTGAAGAACATCAAGGGCCCGATCGTGCTCGCCGGCCACTCCTACGGCGGCGCGGTGATCAGCAGCGCGGCCGCCGGCAACCCGAACGTGAAGTCGCTGGTCTATGTCTCCGCCTTCATGCCGGACAAGGGCGAGGTCCTCGGACAGCTGGCCGCCAAGTTCCCGGGCAGCGAGCTCAATCCCGCGCTGAGTCCGACGCCGTTCGAGACGGCGAGCGGCAAGGGCACCGACCTGTACATCCAGCCCGCCAAGTTCCACGAGGTGTTCGCGGCCGATCTCCCGGCGAAGACCACCGCGGTGATGGCGGCGGCCCAACGCCCCATCGCCGCTTCGGCGTTCACGGACAAGGCCCCCGCCGCGGCCTGGCGGACCATTCCGTCGTGGGCCCTGGTCGCCAAGCAGGACAAGAGCATCGCCCCCGACCTGGAGCGGTTCGAGGCCGAACGCGCCGGTTCGCACACGGTCGAGATCGACTCCTCCCACGTGGCGATGATCTCCCACCCCGGTACGGTCGCCGACCTCATCCGTGACGCGGCCGGCTCCTCGGCGTCCGCCGCGTCGGCGTCGTCGTCCGACTCGGCCGGGAAGCCCGCGCTGGCCGACACGGGATCCCGCTCACTGGCTCTCGCGGGGCTCGGCGCCGTCGCCGCCGCCGCCGTGCTCACCGGCGCGGGGCTCGTACTGGTCACGCGCAAGAGGCGGGACACACCGTCCGACCCCGACGCGTCCACCGCGCGCTGACCTGCGGTTGCCTCCGCGCCCGCAGCCCGTTCTCCGACCACGGAAAGTTTCCTGCCCCGACCGGTCACATCAGTACGCCGGAATCCGTCAGTGCGGTGACGACACCTACTGAGGAGAACGACGATGCAGGCACGTATGAAGAACCCGGCCCAGGTCATCCCCTCCGCGATGCCCGCGATGCTCGATCTGCTCGGCGCCGCCAGGCAGGGCGGCGTTCCGCAGACCACGCTCGACCTCGTCCACCAGCGGGCCAGCCAGATCAACGGGTGCAGCTACTGCGTGGTCGGCGGTGCGGCGAGTGCCAGGAAGAACGGCGAGACCGACGAGCGGCTGCATGCCGTGGCGGCCTGGCGGGAGGCGCCGTTCTTCAGCGACGACGAGCGGGCGGCGCTGGCTCTGACCGAGGCCGTGACGCGGATCAGCGACACGTCCGACGCGGTGCCGGACGCGATCTGGGACGCGGCCGCCGACCACTTCGACGAGAAGCAGCTCGCGTCGATCATCCTCATGATCGGTGTGACCAATCTCTTCAACCGGCTCAATGTGACGACTCGTCAGCCCGCGGGAGCCACCTGGTAGTCGGCGGCCGCGGGGCCCGGTCCGTGCCGGAGGGCAGGGACCGGGCCCGCCCGGCAGCAGACCTGGCCGTCAGGGACGGACGGGTATGCGAGCCGCGCCGGGCCACCCGGCAAAGGCGGCCCCCGCGAGGAGCTGGACGCCCGCCGCCGCGAGCAGCGCACCGGTGAGCGACCGGGTGGCGAGGGGCCCCGCAAGCGCCGCCCCGACGGCGAAGCCGGAGAGCTTGAGGCTCGCCCCCGTGGTGAAGATCTGTCCGCGCAGCCGCTCGGGTGCCTCGCGGTGACGTATCGCGAACAGGGCGGTCAGCTGGGGGCCTTCGCCGATGCCTGCCAGGGCGACAGCGGCCACGACGCATGCGGGACGGCATGTCGCCGCAAGCACCAGGGCGACGGCCAGGACCACGGTGCTCCCGACAAGGACCGTGTCGGCTCGCAGCCGATCGGGCCTGCGGGCGAGCAGCGCGTTCGCCGCGAGAGCCGAGAAGGCGAGACCCGACAGCAGGAACGCCCCCTGGCCGGCCCCGCCGAATGCCCGCTCCCCGAGCAGCGGGGCGCAGGCCACCAGCATCCCCGCGCCCGCGCAGGACATCACCGAGGTCGCCGTGGCTCGCGCCAGCGGCCGGCTGCGGGCGATCACCCGGAAACCGGCGGCGAGGTCGGCGGCCAGGTCGGTGGTGGTCGTCGGTGCGCGGTCCGGGCGACGGCCTGCGGGCAGGACGAGGGCCGCGGGCAGCGCCAGACAGATCAGTACGGCGGACGCCACCACTCCGGGACGTGCACCGGCCGCGTGGGCCACCGCACCGGCCAGGGCAGGCCCGAGCAGGCCCGCGGCGTCGAAGGTCATCGCGTCGAGTGCGTTCGCCCGGGGCAGGCCGTCCCCGGCGACGACGCGCGGCAGTTGAGAGGTCCAGCCGCCGCCGAGTGCGGGGCCCAGCAGCCCGGCGCCGGCCGCGATCAGCACGGTCAGGGCGATGGGCAGCGTGCCGAGGCACAGCCCGATGACCGCGAGGGCCGTGGCGTACCCGGCGAGAGCCGCCGCCAACAGGCGGCCGGGGCGGGCGGATCTGTCCAGCAGCACGCCGAGCACCGGGCCGCCCACCGCGGCCGCGATGGTGATGCCCGCCAACAGCGACGCGGCCGACGCCGCCGATCCCGTGACCGCGAGACCGGCGAGCAGCAGAGCGGGGCCGGACATCTCGTCGCCGGTGCGGGCCGCCGCCGCTCCCGCCGCGTACGTCCACAGTGCGTAACGCTTTCGCATGTGCCGGACGTTACGCAGGTAACTCAATCCTGCGCCAGGTGCGTTACATTTGAGGGGTGGAGCCATCGAACAGCGACTGGTCGGCCCGGCATTCGGTGCAGGCCGTCGCCCTGCGGACCGCTGCCCTCGTCAACGCCCTGTCGCACGAGGGGGTTTCACCACAGTCCGTGTCCGCGGTGCTGCGCGCGCACGGCGAGGGTGACGCGGTGGAGCTCTCCGAGAGCGATGTCACGGAGATGCGCATGGCCGCCCTTCAGGTGCGAGAGGTCTTCGCCGCCGGCGGGACCGACGAGGCCGCGGCCCGCCTCAACCGTCTGCTCTCCCTGAGCACCGGGGCGCCGCGTCTCACCTCGCACGGCGGCCGCTCCCCCTGGCATCCGCATCTGGACCGCGACGACGACGGCCCCTGGGGCGAGTGGCTGCTGGCGTCGTCCTGTCTCGCCCTGACCGTCCTCGTCTGGGACCGGCAGCGTCCGCCCGGCGGTGTGTGCGACTCCCCCACCTGCGGCAACGTCTTCCTCACCCAGGGAAGCGGCCCGGCACGCCGCTACTGCTCGCGGCGGTGCGCGACCCGTGAACGGGTGGCCGCCCACCGTCGGGCGAAAAAGATCCCGGATCCGGCGGGGTGAGCTGTCGAAACGGCGGAAGGCCGTTCGTGTAGAGGGTGAGAGGCGGGCGGCCGGCCCGTCGCACACCGAGGAGAGACACCATGAAGCAGTACCTGCTCAGCATCTACCAGCCCGACGGTGAGCCGCCCGGCCCCGAGATCCTGGAACCGATCATGCGGGACCTCGAAGCCGTCAACGCGGAGATCAGGGAAGCCGGGGCGTGGGTCTTCTCCGGTGGTCTGTACCCGCCGAGCACCGCCACGGTGGTACGGCTGAAGGACGACGACCTGCTCATGACGGACGGACCGTACGTCGAGGGCAAGGAGCACATCGGCGGGTTCACGGTCATCCAGGCCCCCGATCTCGACGCCGCCCTGGAGTGGGGCCGCAAGCTCGCCCGCGCGATCACGCTTCCCATCGAGGTCCGTCCGCTCCAGCACGGAAGCTGTGCCTAGTGCCTCGGCAGGGCGGAGTTCAGCGGGAGCGACACTCGTGACCTCCCGCGGACCCGCGGCGACCGTGGCGGTGATCGAGCACCACTTCCGCGAGGAGTACGGGCGCGCGGTCGCCGTCCTGGCCCGGGTCTTCGGCGACATCGACATCGCCGAGGAGGCGGTCCAGGACGCGTTCGCCACCGCGGCGCAGCGCTGGCCGACCGCGGGGCTGCCGCCGAGTCCGGCCGGGTGGATCATCACGACGGCCCGCAACCGCGCGATCGACCGGCTGCGCCGGGAGTCCCAGCGCCAGGACCGGCACGCCCAGGCGGCCCTGCTGCACGCCCATGACGTACCGGCCGAGGAGGGTCCCGTGCGCGACGACCGGCTGCGCCTGATCTTCACCTGCTGCCACCCGGCGCTCGCGCCGGCGTCCCGGGTCGCGCTGACGCTGCGGCTGCTCGGCGGACTGACCACGGCCGAGATCGCCTCGGCGTTCCTCGTCACCGAACCGGCCATGGCACAGCGCCTGGTGCGCGCCAAGGGCAAGATCCGGGACGCGGGCATTCCCTACCGTGTGCCGCGCGACGCCGACCTGCCGGAACGGCTGAGGGCCGTCCTGGCGGTCGTGTACCTCGTCTTCAACGAGGGATACACGGCCAGTTCGGGCGAACAACTGGTCCGCGAGGACCTGTGCGCCGAGGCGATCCGGCTGGGCCGGCTGCTGGCGGAGCTGATGCCGGACGAGCCCGAGGTCAAGGGACTGCTCGCGCTGATGCTGCTCATCGAGTCCCGCCGCCCGGCACGGACGTCCCCGGCCGGGGATCTCGTGCGGCTGGCCGACCAGGACCGGGAGAGCTGGGACCGCGCCCTGATCGACGAGGGCCAGGGGCTCGTACGCCAGTGTCTGCGGCGGGACCGGCCGGGGCCGTATCAGATCCAGGCCGCGATCCAGGCGGTGCACAGCGACGCCCCCGTCCCGGCCGCCACCGAGTGGCGGCAGATCGTGCTGCTCTACGACCAGTTGCTCGCCCTGGCCCCCAACCCGGTGGTCTCCCTCAACCGCGCGGTCGCGGTGGCCGAGGTCGAGGGGCCGGAGACGGCACTGGCCCTCGTCGACGCCGTGGATCTGGACAGCCATCGGCTCCACCACGCGATCCGCGCCGATCTGCTGCACCGGCTGGGCCGCGACGACGAGGCCCGGGCGGCATACGAGAAGGCCATCGCCCGTACGGAGAACGCGAGGGAACGCGCGCTGCTGGAACGCAATCTCCGGGCGGTGTCGGGCGGTTGAGGTCCTGAGCGCGGCTGGGCGTGTGCGTCGGGTTCGCCGCGGCCGGGTCTTCGCCGCCGCGCCCGTGATCAGTAGGCTCACGATCATGTCCGCTTCCCTGAGCGCAAGCGCCCGCGCGATTCTCGACGCCCCCAACCCCGCGGTGCTCGCCACCGTCCAGCCCGACGGCAGCCCGCAGACCTCGGTCGTCTGGGTCGCCAGGGACGGTGACGACCTGGTCGTCTCCTCCCAGGCCGGCCGCGTCAAGGACCGGAACATCGCGGCCGATCCGCGGGTCAGCCTGACTGTCTACGACCGCGAGGACCCGCTGCGGTACCTGGAAGTTCGCGGTACCGCCACGATCACCGAGGACACCGGCCGCCGGCTGGCCGCCCTCCTGGCGGAGGCGTACGAGGGAAAGGGCGCCGGCGAGGAGTACCTGGAGCTGCCGCCGGAGGTCGTACGCATCGAAATCCGGATCACACCGCAGCGCGTGGTGGGCACGGCGGCCTAGAACGACCGGGCCCGGACGGCTTGGGGCCGGTTGGCCCGGGCCACTCGGGTCCGGGCGGCTGTCCTGCGCGACGCGGGTCCGAGCGACCCTCCTGCGCGACTCGGGTCCGAGCGGCTGTCCCGCGCGACTCGGGTCCGGGCGACCGGAGCTGGGCGGCCCGTCGTGGCGCGGCCTGTCCTGCTCGGCCCGTCGCGCGCGGCTCGAACCTGGGTGCCCGGAGCCTGCGGGCTGGGTCCTGGGCGACGTGCCCTGCGGCCTGTTCTGCGCTTCCCCAGATCGCCGATCCGCGCCCGGGGCTCAAGCCGCCGTCTGGAGGCGCAGACTCCAACGGCCCGCGGTGCCCGCCAGGGTGACCGTCGACAGCGAGCGCACCTCCACGTTCCAGTACGACGTCGGCGGCGCCTGGAGGGCGTAGACCAGGGCCGCCCGGACCACCGACGGTTCGGCGACGGCGACGATCGTGCCACCGTCCTCGGCCGGGCGGGTGTCCAGCCAACCCCCTATCCGCGAGATGAAGGCGAGCAGCGACTCACCGCCGTGCGGCGCGGAGCGCGGATCGCCGAGCCACGCGTCCACGGCGCCCGGATCCACTGCGGTCACCTCCGCGAGGGTGTATCCGCGCCAGCGGCCCATGTCGCAGTCGCGCAGGGCGGGCTGCGCCATGGGCGCGAAGCCGAGCGCCTGCGCCGTCGCACGGCTGCGGACCGTCGGCGAGCAGTACCGCAGCTCGGAGGCGTTGAGCTGCACCAGGGCATGCGCGGCGAGCTGCACCTCGTGCCAGCCGGCCTCGTCGAGCGGCCGGTCGTCGTCGAAGCGCTCGGCGAGCAGGGCGGAGCTGCGGGCGGCAGCCACCAGCGTGATCCGAACACTCATGGCGAGATGGTGAGTGGGAAAGCCGCGCAGGTCAAGGGGGGAAATGGACAGCCGCCCACCGGCCCCAAGCCTTTACCCACAGCATGAGAAAAGGTCAGGTCAGCTCGTCGCAGGCGCTGCGCAGCCGGCGTACTCCCTCGGCGATCTCCGACGTTCCGGCCACCCCGGCGAAGCTCAACCGGACGTACCCGGCCGGGGGTTCGGCACAGAAGTAGGGGCGGCCGGGGGCGAGTGCGACGCCCGCGCGGAGGGCCGCGGAGAGCAGCGCGGACTCGTCGGATCCGTCCGGCAGCCGCAACCAGAGGTGGTACCCGCCGGCGGGGATGTGCGGCAGGGACCATGCGGGCAGTCCGGCCCGCAGGGCCACCGCCATCGCCTCGCGGCGTGCCGTCAACTCGGTGGCCACCGTGCGCAGATGACGACTCCAGGCCGGTGCCCCGACCAGTTCGAGGGCCGCCTCCTGGAGCGGGCGGGGCACGAAGAAGGTGTCGACGACGTGAATGGCCCGCAGGCGTTCCGACACGGGCCCGCGTGCCGCCAGCATGCCCACGCGCAGACTGGCCGAGGTCACCTTGGTCAGTGAGCTGACGTGGACGACGACACCGTCGTGGTCGTCGGCCGCGAGCGGGCTCGGCAGCGGACCGGCGTCGTCGTGGGCCATGCGGCGGGCGAAGTCGTCCTCGACGACGAAGGCTCCGGCCTCGCGCGCGATGCGCAGGACCTCGGGGCGGCGCTCGGCGGACAGCACGGCACCGGTCGGGTTCTGGAAGAGCGGCTGGCAGATGAAGAGGCGGGCGCCGGTGGCCCGGAACGCGGCGGCGAGCAGGTCCGGGCGCACGCCCTGGGCGTCCACGGGCACGGGTACCGGCCGCAGCCCGGCCGCGCGCGCGATGGCCAGCATGCCCGGATAGGTGGGCGATTCGACGAGGACGGGGGCTCCGGGCGGCGCGAGCGCCCGCAGGGCGGTGGTCAGCGCGGACTGTCCGCCCGCGGTGATCAGGACGTCCGCGGCCCCGATGCTGCCGCCGAGACCGCGGGCGAACCATTCGCGCAGCTCGGGCAGCCCGTCGGCGGGCGGCCGGCTCCAGACGCCCGGGCGGCGCCCCGCGCGGGCCAGCGCCGCGGCCATCGCCCGCTCCGGCTGGAGCGACGGATGCAGATAGCCCCCGTTGAACTCGACGACCCCCGGCGGCGGTGCGGCGAGGGTGGCGAGGACCCCGGAGGCGTCGACGGTACGGGGCACGAGTTCGGTCGCGGAGTCGGCGCTGAGGGTGACCTCCTGCCAGGACGTGTCCCCGGGGGCGGGCGCGGGCGTACGCGGCTCTGCCCTGAAGGCGCCCGCGCCGGGGCGGGTGACGACCAGCCCTTCCGCCGCGAGCTGGGCGAGGGCGCGGGAGACGGTGACCGGGGAGACCCGGAAGCGCTCGACGAGTGCCCGGCTCGACGGCAGCTTCCCACCCGGCGAGTAGCGGTCGAGTTCCCGCTTCAGGGCATTCGCCAGGTCAGCCACACTGCTACGCTCTTGCATGACAGCACAGGATAGCGCTACTCGCTCGATGCCGATAGCGGTCGGTAACGGAACCCTCCTCGCCGCGCTGGGCGTCGTCGCCTTCTCCCTCACCTTTCCGTCCACGGTCTGGGGCCTCGAATCGTTCGGCCCCTGGTCACTGGTCGGGTTGCGCAGCGCGCTCGCCGCACTGATCGCGGGAGCCTTTCTGCTGGCGCTGCGCGTACCGCTTCCCGAGCGTCGCCACTGGGGCCCGCTGGCCGTCGTCGCCGGGGGTGTGGTCGTGGGCTTCCCGCTGCTGACCACGCTGGCCCTGCAGACCTCCACCACGTCCCACGCGGCCGTCGTGGTGGGCCTGCTGCCGCTCACCACCGCCGCCTTCGCCGCGGTCCGCACCGGGCGCCGCCCCTCCCGCACCTTCTGGCTGGCCGCTCTGGCCGGAGCGGCCGTGGTGATCGCGTTCACCGTGCAGCAGAGCGGTGGAGCGCTGCACACCGGCGATCTGTATCTGTTCGGCGCCCTGCTGGTCTGCGCCGCCGGATACACGGAGGGCGGCGGGCTCGCCCGGCAGATGCCCGGCTGGCAGGTGATCGGCTGGGCCCTGGTGTTCTGTCTGCCCCTGGCGCTGGCGGGCTCGGCCGTCGCGCTCGCCCACGAGCCGGTGCGGATGACGGCCCACGGGGTGATCGGTCTGCTGTGGGTCGCCGCCGGTTCGACCTTCTTCGGCCTGTACGTCTGGTACCGGGGCATGGCGTCGATCGGCATCGCCAAGGCGAGCCAGATCCAGCTGGCGCAGCCGCTGCTCACCCTCGTCTGGTCGGTGGGCCTGCTGGGTGAGGAGATCTCCCCCGCGGCCCCCGTGGCCGCGGTCGCCGTCCTCGTCTGCATCGCCGTGACCCAGCGCGCCCGCAGCTGAGGCGGGCCGGCAGCTGAGGGTGCAACTCCGGGCCCCGGCCGTAAACTCGAACCAGAGACCACCCCTGCGAGGAGGTCACCACGATGCATGCCAACGTAGGCGACAAGCTGCTCGTGCACGGCAGGACCGTGGGACAGCACGACCGGACCGCCGAAGTCGTCGAGGTGCTGGGGCAGAAGGGCACACCCCCCTACCGCGTCCGCTACGACGACGGTCACGAGGCGCTCATGTCCCCGGGCCCCGACACCGTCGTCAAGCCGGACGAGCACGCCTGACGGGCCGCCGCCCGAACAGCCCGCCTGACCGGCCGCCGCTCAGCGCGGCGGCAGCACCCTGGTCGGATAGTGGTCGGCCACGACCCTGGCCATCGCCCCGATCCGATCCGTCATGACCTCCTTGGCCGAGAAGAAGCAGTGGCCGCGGACTCCGTTGTACGTCTTCGCCAGCGTGAGGTGGCGCGAGAGTTCGGCGGGGTCCTGCCACGGCGCGGGCTGGGCCGGGTCACCCGCCTTGTAGAGGGCCTCCCCGATCACGAGGTCGACGCCGGTGCCCTGGACGACGTCGTTCCACCAGGGCAGCAGCTTCGCGTAGTCGGCGGCGGCGAAACCGATGTTCCAGTAGACCTGCGGGGAGATGTAGTCGATCCAGCCCTCCTTCACCCAGCGGCGGGTGTCGGCGTGGAGGTCGTCGTAGGTCTGCACTCCCGCGCGCGTGTCCGAACCCAGCGGGTCGGTGGCGCTGTTGCGCCACACCGCGAAGGGGCTGATGCCGAAACCGACGCCGGGCCGCGTCTCCTTGATCCGCGCTGACATCTCCCTGACGAGCCGGTCGATGTTGTCGCGCCGCCAGGCGGCCTTGTCCGGGAAGCCCGCCCCGTACCGGGCGTAGGTCGCATCGTCGTCGAAGACCTGGTCGGCGACCGGATACGGATAGAAGTAGTCGTCGAAGTGGACGGCGTCGACGGCGTAGCGCTTCACGGCGTCGGCCATCGCGTCCTGGACGAAGGCGCGGACCTCGGGGATGCCGGGGTTGTAGTACAGCTTCCCGCCGTAGGGCAGGACCCAGTCCGGGTGGACGCGGGCCGGGTGGCCGGCGACCAGCCGGGACGGATCGGTGTGGACCGCGACACGGTAGGGGTTGAACCAGGCGTGCAGTTCGAGTCCGCGGGCGTGGGCCTCGCGCACGGCGGTGCCGAGCGGGTCCCAGCCGGGATCCTTGCCCTGGACACCGGTGAGGTAGACCGACCAGGGCTCGTACGGCGAGGGCCACAGGGCGTCCGCGCTCGGCCGGACCTGGAGGACGACGGTGTTGAGTCTGCGGGCGACCGCGGTGTCGAGATGGGCGAGAAGTTCGTCACGCTGCCGGCTCGCCGTGAGGCCCGGACGTGAAGGCCAGTCACGGTTGGTGACGGTCGCCAGCCACGTGCCGCGGAACTCCGGCTCGGCGAGGGGCCGAGGGCGCCCCGGCCGCGGCGGAAAGGCTGCCGCGTCGCCCGCCGTCGCCATCGCGGCGAGCACGCTCACGGCCGTCGTCACGAAACCTCTTCTACCGATACGCCCCATTTGTCGCCCTCGGTGTCGTCGTCGCCGGTGGTCGTTTCCGCACAGCATGCCCGCCCCTGACGGTCACGCACCTCCGCATCCGGAGTAACGTCGGGGCGTCGAGGCGGGCACCGGAACCACGCGGAGGCTCCGCCGCACTGATTCAGCGAAAGGCACGAGGTGACGGACTCAATGGCCGACATTGCACGCGTCGGAGTGGTGGGCTGTGGCCAGATGGGCGCAGGCATCGCGGAGGTGTGCGCCCGCAGTGGGCTCGAGGTGAAGGTCGCCGAGACCACGGGCGAGGCCCTGGAGATCGGTCGTACCCGGCTGTACAACTCGCTGTCGAAGGCCGCCGAACGCGGCAAGATCAGCGAGGAGGAGCGCGACGCCGCGCTGGAGCGCCTGAGCTTCACCACCGACCTCGGGGAGTTCGCCGACCGCGACCTCGTCATCGAGGCCGTCGTGGAGAACGAGCAGGTCAAGACCGAGATCTTCCAGATCCTCGACCAGGTCGTGACCCGCCAGGACGCGATTCTCGCCTCCAACACCTCCTCGATTCCGCTGGTCAAGCTGGCCGTCGCCACCTCGCGGCCCGACCAGGTCATCGGCATCCACTTCTTCAACCCGGCGCCGGTCCAGAAGCTGGTCGAGCTGATCCCCGCGCTCACCACCTCCGAGGAGACCATCAAGCGCTCCGAGGCCGTGGTCCAGCAGGTGCTCGACAAGCACGCCATCCGGGCCCAGGACCGCTCGGGCTTCGTGGTGAACGCGCTGCTCATCCCCTATCTGCTCTCCGCCATCCGGATGTTCGAGTCGGGCATCGCCAGCCGCGAGGACATCGACAACGGCATGGAGCTGGGCTGCGCCCACCCGATGGGTCCGTTGAAGCTCTCCGACCTGATCGGCCTGGACACCGTCGCGTCCGTCGCCGACTCGATGTACGCCGAGTTCAAGGAGCCCCTGTACGCGGCACCGCCGCTGTTGCAGCGGATGGTGGACGCGGGACGCCTCGGCCGTAAGACGGGCTCCGGCTTCTACCCGTACTCCTGATTCACACGGAGTGTGAGGGGCGTGCTCGCATATGCCGTGCGCACACGCTCCCGCCCCGTGACCACGGAGAGTTGACTCGGTTCCGCTCAGCCAAGGGTTCGCCGTACACCTTTCTGCAGAGGAGCCGATCCGTGACAACCGACCCTGATCACTTAGTGGTCGAGGAGTTCGCCGAACTGCGCCGCAGCCTCGATGTCGGCCTCGCCCGGATCGACGGGCATCTGGCGCTGCTCGCGCAGCGCAACGACCAGATCGACCGGGAGCTGACCGATCTGGCCGCGCGCGTCGGGGCGTTGGAACATGCCAGGTGGCCGTTGCCGGCCGTGGCCGCGCTGACGGCGCTCGGGGCGCTGGCGGTGGCGGTCTGGCAGGCGCTGGCGCACTAGTGCCGCGACAGGGCAGAGCCTGCCGGGAGCGGCACCAGCATGCGCGAGAGCGGGGGGTCGGCGGAGGTCGGCCCTCCCAGCTCTCGCCGAGCCCGTCCGGGCCGGTCGGGCGAGTACGGTGCGGCTCCGGAAACGTCAGCCCAGCCGCAGATGGTGGAGCATCAGCAGCCCGGCCGCCATGTTGGCTGCCGGGACCTCACCGCGGGCGATCATGTCGGGCACGAGCTTCAGCGGGACCCACTCGCGCCTGGAGGACTCGAAGTCGTCCTCGGGGTGACCGGTGTACGTCGCTTCCTCGGCCCAGTAGAGATGGTGCCGGGCGTCGGTGAGGCCGTTCGACGGTTCCACGGTCATGAGGTGCTGGAGGGCGCCGGGACGCCACCCGGTCTCCTCCTCCATCTCGCGGGCCGCCGCTGTCTCGACGTCCTCGCCGTCCTCGACGACCCCCGCGGCGAGTTCCCAGCCCCAGGTGTCGGTGATGAAGCGGTGCCGCCAGAGCATCAGCACCTCATTGGCCGCGTTGACCGCCGTCGCCACGGCGACCGGCCTCAGCCGTATCAGGAAGTGATCGAGATGCCGGCCGTCGGGGAGAACGACGTCGGCCAGGTTGACCCTGAACCAACGGTTCTCATACACAGTTTGTTCGCTTAAGTTCGTCCACTGCACTTTTCTGCCACCTTCCGACAAGTAGATGGCAATATCGCAGCAGGAGCTCGGTCAGAGGGGAACGCGCAGCGCTCCGTCGATGAGTTCGGCGGCCTCGTCGGCGTTGGCGCAGCCGCTCAGGACGAGATGCTCACGTACCGCGCGCAACCGGTCCCGCAGCCGCTGCGATTCCATGCCCCGCGCCCGCTCCGCCATCTCCACCGCCGTGCGGGCCGCGCGGTCGACCTCGCCCTGACGGAGCTCGATCTGACAGAGCATGGCGAGCCGGTGCACCCGGCCACGGTCGTGCGCCGGCGTGTCGACGGCGGCCGCGGCGTGCTCACGGGCCGCCTGAAGGTCGCCGAGGCTGAGCAGGGCCTCCGCCACCTGGACGTTGACGAGTCCGGGCTGCACATAGCCGGTCTCGTCGGGCTCGTGCCCCGGACGAATGCGCCCGGCCTCCAGTTCGGCGCGCCGTATGCAGCGCAGAGCGCTGCTTCCGTCACCCAGGTGCGCGTACGCCTTGGCCTGCATCGCGTACAGATCGGCGGCCAGGGCAGGGGTGATCCGGTCACCGGCGGACCGCAGCGCGGCCTCCGCGAAGGCCACCGCCTGCCGGTGCTCGGCCATGAACAGCGACTGGTTGACCAGCAGCGCTATCACGTAGGCGCCGAGTCCCCTGTCCCCACTGGCCTTTGCCAGACGCAGCGCCTGGTGGAAGTAGCGCTGTGCGAGGCCGTGGGCGTCCGAGTCGTAGGCGCAGATTCCGGCGACCGCCACCAGACCGCCCGTCGCACGGTGCAACTGGCGGCCGAGGGCGTCGCTGTAGCCGCCGCGCAGCAGCGGCGCGGTCTCGGCGTTGAGGAATCCGACGATGCGGGCGCGGGTCGCGATGCCGCCCGCCCTGCGGTACATCAGCTCGTAGTGCGCGCGGGCGGCGCGCAGCATCGTGATGTCGGCCATGCTCACGCGCGTCTGCCCGGAGCGGGACACGTCCGCGTCCTCGGGCGGGTTCTCCCACTCCCACACCGGCATCACGGCGGGTGTGCCGGTGACCGCGGGAGCCTCGATGATGTGCCGCCGCTGCTGTTCGTCGCAGCGCCACAGGGCGGTGGCCCGCTCCACGAAGCCGGACAGCGGCGAGCCGGGGGGCATCACGGAGTCACCGTTGACCCCGAGTCCGATGTCGCCGAGCGTGATGGCGCGGTGCAGCCGGCCGGCGAGCACCTCGCAGATCAGGTCGGGAACCTGGCCGCGCGGACGCTGTCCCTTCAACCACCGTGCCACGGCCGTGTGTTCGTACCGGAGCGCAAGACCCCGGGCGCGGCCGGCCTGGTTCACACGTGCGGCGAGGCCCGCGTGGGAGATGCCCGCCTCGTCGAGCAGGGCGTCGAGCAGGGTGTTGGGCTGCATGAGGCCCCTCCGTTGGCTCGGTGCGCCCAGCCTAGTAGAGGACGATTCGCACGGGGTGTGAACGGAGTGCCCCGATCTGTGCCACGCGCGCTCTGCCGCCGTACGGTTCGCGCCGGTTGACTGAAATGCCTCTCATGGAGGCGGCCGGACCGTCGGCTCCCCCTCGTACAGTGCGGCGGTCCTCGTTCGCGTCGTCTGCCCTGCTGATCTGCCCGACACTCCGCGGCAGGGCGGGCGGCGCCGGCCGCACGGCAATCCCTTGGTTGCCTTTCGCTGCACTGGTTGCAGAAGGCGAGCGATTGGAGGATTCCGGCCCGGGTACGGCGCCTGCACGGCGTACCCATGACAACACCGGCGAGGCAGGTTCCCCAGCCTCGCCGGTGTTGGCGTTCTCTCACGGTTTCCCGCGGTTGTCGTGCCGGCGTCCGGGGCGGGCCCCGGTGCGCGCGTCAGGCTCCGCGCAGGACCGCTCCCGTACGCTCCGACGCGAGAGCCACCGCCGCGTCGCGCGCGGCCGAGGCCTCCTCGACCGTCAGCGTCCGGTCGGGCGCACGGAACTTCAGCGCGTATGCCAGCGACTTCTTGCCCTCACCGATCTGCTCGCCGGTGAAGACGTCGAACAGCCGGATGGACTCCAGCAGTTCGCCCGCGCCGTCGGTCAGCGCCTTCTCCACGTCGGCGGCCGGGACCTGCCCGTCCACGACCAGGGCGACGTCCTGGGTCGCGACCGGGAAGGTGGCGATCCGCGGAGCCGGTACCGTGCCCGCGGACGCCTGCTCGACCAGGTCCAGGTCGAGCTCCATGGCGCAGGTGCGGGCGGGCAGTCCGAGTGCCTTGAGGACACGCGGGTGCAGCTCGCCGGCGTGGCCCGCGATGCGCTCCTCGCCGTCGACCACCACGACCAGTTCGGCGCAGCGGCCCGGGTGCCACGGGCCGTACTGACCCTGGCGCACGGTCAGTTCGGTCCTGGCCTCGGCGGCGATGGAACGGGCGGCCTCGACCGCGTCCGCCCATTCGGCCGGACGGCCCTTGCCCCACCAGCCGGCCTGCTCGCGGGCGCCCGCGAGGACGACCGCCGCGTGCCGCGGCTGTGCGGGCAGCACGGCGTCCAGCTCGGCGATCTCCTCGTCGGTGGGCCTGCGGTCCACCGGCAGCCGCACTGCGACACCGGGAGTCCGACCGGCCAGGAAGACCAGACCGGTCTCGAAGAGCGCGAGGTCGTGGCTGCCGCGGCCGTCGTTGCGGCGCAGCGCGCCGAGCAGCCCGGGCAGCAGCGTCGAGCGCAGCGCGGGCTCCTCGTCGGAGAGCGGGTTGACGAGCTTGACGAGGCGGCGCTTCGGATCGTCCGCCGCGAGACCGAGCTGGTCGAGGACCTGCTCCCCGATGAACGGGTAGTTCAGCGCCTCGACGTAGCCGGCGCCGGCCAGCGCACGGCCGAGCCGGCGGTGCAGCCGCTGGCGCTCGGTGAGCCCGCGCCCCGGCGGCGGCTTGGGCAGCGTCGAGGGCAGGTTCTCGTACCCCTCCAGCCGGATGACCTCTTCGGCGAGGTCGTTCGGCGCGGCGAGGTCCGGCCGCCACGAGGGGACGGTGACGACGAGCTCGTCCTGGCCGTAGACGTCGCAGCCGACCTCCTGGAGGCGCCGGACGACGGTCTCGCGGCCGTAGTCGACGCCCGCCACCTTGTCGGGGTGGTCGGCGCGCATGGTGACCGTACGCGGCGCGGACGGCGCGACGACGTGCGTGACGCCGGCCTCCGCGGTCCCGCCGGCGAGCAGCACCAGCAGGTCGACGGTGCGCTGCGCGGCGGCCGCGCCGGCCTCCGGGTCGACCCCGCGCTCGAAGCGCCGGGACGCCTCGGACGCCAGCTTGTGCCGCCGGGCGGTACGGGCGATGGAGATCGGGTCGAAGTGCGCGGCCTCGATGACGACCTCGGTCGTGCCCTGGACCTCGCCCGTCTCCGGGTGGGTCTCCGCGTCCGCGATCTCGGTGTTGGCTCCGCCCATCACACCCGCGAGACCGATGGGTCCGCGGCTGTCCGTGATCACGAGGTCGCCCGCGTCGAGGACGCGCTTCACCCCGTCGAGGGTGGTGAGCTTCTCGCCGGCCTCGGCCCGGCGCACGCCGATCGGCCCGTCGAGACGGGTGCGGTCGTACGCGTGCAGCGGCTGGCCGAGCTCCAGCATCACGTAGTTGGTGATGTCGACGGCGAGCGAGATCGGGCGCATGCCCGCCTTCTGGAGGCGGCGCTGGAGCCAGATCGGCGACCGGGCCTCGGGGTCGAGCCCGACGACGGTGCGCGCCGTGAAGCGGTCGCAGCCGCCGGGGTCGGAGACGTTGACCGGGTAGCCGTAGGCGTTCGGCCCGGGGACGTCCAGGAGGGCCGGGTCGCGCAGCGGCAGGCCGTACGCGGTGGCGGTCTCACGGGCGACGCCGCGCAGGGACAGGGCGTAGCCGCGGTCGGGCGTGACGGCGATGTCGAGGACCTCGTCGAACAGCTCGAGCAGCTCGGTGGCGTCGATGCCGGCCTCGTACTCGGGCGGCAGCACGATGATGCCCTTGGTGCCGTCGTCGCCCATGTCCAGCTCGCTGCTGGAGCAGATCATGCCGCGGGACATCCGGCCGTACGTCTTGCGCTCGGCGATCTGGAAGTCGCCGGGCAGGACGGCGCCGGGCAGGGCCACGACGACCTTGTCGCCGACGGCGAAGTTCCGGGCGCCGCAGATGATCTCCTGCGGCTCGCCCGTCCCGTTGGCCTGGCCGACGTCGACCGTGCAGTGGCGGATCGGCTTCTTGAACTCGGTCAGTTCCTCGATGGTCAGGACGCGGCCGACCACCAGCGGGCCCTTGAGCCCGGCGCCCAGCTGCTCGACGGTCTCGACCTCGAGGCCGGCGGCGACAAGCCTGGTCTGTACGTCACGGCCGGTCTCCGTCGCCGGCAGGTCGACGTACTCCCGCAGCCATGAAAGCGGGACCCGCATCAGATCTCCATCCCGAACGGCCGGGTGAACCGGACGTCACCCTCGACCATGTCTCGCATGTCTTCGACGTTGTGGCGGAACATCAGCATCCGTTCGATGCCGAACCCGAAGGCGAATCCGCTGTACTTCTCCGGGTCCACACCGCAGGCGACGAGCACCTTCGGGTTGACCATTCCGCAGCCGCCGAGCTCGATCCAGCCCTCGCTGGAGCAGGTGCGGCAGGGCCGGTCGGGGTTGCCGACGGACTCGCCCCGGCACACGTAGCAGAGCATGTCCATCTCGGCGGACGGCTCGGTGAAGGGGAAGTAGTTCGGGCGCAGCCGGGTCTTCATACCGGCGCCGAAGAGCGCCTGGACCATGTGGTCCAGGGTGCCCTTGAGGTCGGCCATGGTCAGACCCTCGTCGACGGCCAGCAGCTCGATCTGGTGGAAGACGGGGGTGTGGGTGGCGTCCAGCTCGTCGGTGCGGAACACACGGCCGGGGCAGACCACGTAGACCGGCGGCTCCCGGTCGAGCAGGGACCGGGCCTGGACCGGGGAGGTGTGCGTACGCAGCACGACGCCGGACTCGTCACCGTCGGTGCCCGCGGGCCCCTGGACGAAGAAGGTGTCCTGCATCTGCCGCGCCGGGTGGTCCGGCGTGAAGTTCAGGGCGTCGAAGTTGAACCACTCCGCCTCGGCCTCGGGGCCCTCGGCGACCTCGTACCCCATGGAGACGAAGACGTCCGCGACGCGTTCCATGAGCGTGGTGAGCGGGTGGCGGGCGCCGGCCGGGATCCGGTCGTACGGCAGCGTGACGTCCACCGCCTCCTCGACCAGCACGCGGGTGTCGCGCTCGGCCTCCAGCTCGCCCTGACGGGCGGCGAGCGCCTTGTTCACGGCGCCGCGTGCCTGGCCGACACGCTTGCCCGCCTCGGCCTTCGCCTGCGGGGGCAGCGCGCCGATCTCACGGTTGGCGAGCGCGAGCGGCGAGGTACCGCCGGTGTGCGCGACCTTCGCGTGGGCGAGCGCGTCGAGGTCGCCGGCGGCCGCGAAGGCGGCGAGCGCCTCGTCCCGCATGCGCTCGATCTCTTCCGGTTTCAGTGCCTCGACCTCGACAGGGTCGTACGACTTGTTCGGTGCCGACATCTCTTCCCGTGCTTCCGATTGGCTGATGGCGCGGCCTTGCTCGACGAATGAGGACGCAAAGGTGCCAAAAGCCGAGTCTAAAGGTCGCTTGGACGCTGCGAAGCCCGTGGGCGCCTACGCCAGATAGGCAGGGGCGCCGACGGGCAGGATAAATCGGAACTCGGCGCCGCCGCCGGGACCGCGGCCCACCGTGATCGTGCCGCCGTGCGCCTCGACGATGCCCTTGACGATGTAGAGGCCCAGACCCGTCCCGCCGCGCTTGCTCCCCCGCCAGAAGCGGGTGAAGACACGGCCCATCGACTCCTCGGGGATGCCGGGGCCCTCGTCGCTCACGGTGACGGCCGTTCCCTTCTCGTCGTCCTTCGCCGATGCCGGCGCCACCTCGATGGTGACGGTTCCGGCGCCGTGGCGCACCGCGTTTTCGAGCAGGTTGCCGAGCACCTGGTCGATCTTGTCGGGGTCCGCCCACAGATCGGGAAGATCATGGCGGATGCGCAGCAGGAAGCGGTCGGCGCGCTGGCCGCTGGCTATGTGGGCCTGGACGTGCCGGCCGACGGCCGCGGACATGTCGACGGGCTGACGGCGCACCTCGAGGCGTCCGGAGTCGATACGGGAGATGTCGAGCAGTTCGGCGATGAGGCGGGTGACCCGGTTGGCGTCGGCGTCGACGGTCTCCAGCATCAGCCGCTTCTGGTCGTCGGTGAAGCGTTCCCACTTGGCCAGCAGGGTCGCCGTGAAGCCCTTGACGGAGGTGAGCGGGGAACGCAGTTCGTGGGCGACGGTGGCGATCAGCTCGGCGTGGCTGCGTTCGGTGCGGCGGCGGGCCTCGGTGCCGCGCAGGCTGACGACGAGCCGGCGTATCGGCCCGGTGGGGCGCTCGCGGACGTACCGGGCGGAGACCAGTACCTCGCGGCCGCCCGGCAGCAGGAGGTTGCGCTCGGGCTGGCCGACCCGGGTGGCGAGTCCGCCGTACGGATCGGTCAGGGTCCACCAGCGGCGGCCCTTGAGGTCCTCCAGCGGAAGTACCTGCTCCAGGGGGTGCCCGAGGGCGTCTCGCCGGGCCACGGCGGTGATCCTGACGGCGGCGTCGTTGAAACAGATCACCCGGCCCGTCTCGTCGGCCACGACCAGCCCGTCGGCGAGATCGTCGGGGTCGATGCCGAACCACCCGGGTCCGTCGGAAGGACCCCGCAGAGCCCCGTGCGTCTCCGCGGGCCCGCTCGTCCCCACAGCCATATCCCCGTACCCCACCTCTCCGCCGGCGCAGTGGGTCCCCGAGCCCGTCACCCTACTAGCTGAAGGTGACGGAGCGGACCCCCTGAGCGAGTACCGCCGGTCAGCGGGTACTGCCCGCGCGCTGGGCACGCGCCGAGGCATAGAGACATACGGCCGCGGCGGTCGCCAGGTTCAGGCTCTCGGCCTTTCCGTGGATGGGCACCCGGACGACCGCGTCGGCGAGGGCGCGGGTCTCCTCGGGCAGCCCCCAGGCCTCGTTGCCGAAGATCCAGGCGGTGGGTCCGCCCATGGTGCCGGCGTCGAGTTCGTGGTCCAGGTCGTCCTCGCCCGCGCCGTCGGCCGCGAGGACGCGGACGCCCGCGTCCCTGAGCCCCTGGACGGCTCGCTCGACGGGGACGCCGGTCGCCACGGGGAGATGGAAGTGGGATCCGACGGACGCGCGGACGGCCTTGGGGTTGTAGAGGTCGACGGAGGCGTCGGTGAGGACGACGGCGTCGGCGCCCGCGGCGTCCGCGCAGCGCAGGACGGTGCCGGCGTTCCCGGGGTCGCGCACATGGGCGAGGACGGCGACGAGGCGGGGCCGCGCGGCGAGGACGGCCTCGAAAGGCGAGTCCAGGAAGCGGCAGACACCGACGAGCCCCTGCGGGGTGACGGTGGTCGAGATGTCGGCGATCACCGACTCGTCGGCGAGGTGCACCCGGGCTCCGGCGTCGCGTGCCGCGCCGATGATCTCGGCGTACCGCTCGGCCGCGTCGAGGGTGGTGAACAGCTCGACGAGGGTGGGCTCCCCGCCCGCGCGGTGCGCGGCCGCCTCGCGTACGGCCTGCGGTCCCTCGGCGAGGAACAGCCGCTCCTTGCCGCGGAAGTTCCGCTTCGCCAGCCGCCGGGCGGCGGCGACGCGCGTCGAGCGCGGGGAGATCAACTCGGGGGCGGCTGCCATTAACTCACCTTCGGGTGCGCGGGAGGGCGGTACGGACGGCGGGCCGGACGCACACGGACCCGCAGGCCACAGGGCCTGCGGGTCCGGTCACATCCGGTACGACGCGCCGGTCAGGCGGCAGCCTTCGGGGCGTTGACGTCGCTCGGGAGCGCCTTCTGGGCGACCTCGACGAGCGCGGCGAACGCGTTGGCGTCGTTGACCGCGAGGTCGGCGAGGATCTTGCGGTCCACCTCGATGTTGGCGGCCTTCAGACCCTGGATGAGGCGGTTGTACGTCATGCCGTTCTGGCGGGCAGCGGCGTTGATGCGCTGGATCCACAGCTGACGGAAGTCGCCCTTGCGCTTCTTGCGGTCGTTGTAGTTGTAGACCAGGGAGTGGGTGACCTGCTCCTTGGCCTTGCGGTACAGGCGCGAACGCTGACCGCGGTAGCCGGAGGCCGCCTCGAGGATCGCCCGGCGCTTCTTGTGGGCGTTGACTGCCCGCTTGACGCGTGCCACTTGTTAACTCCTTGTAGCGGGGCTGGGATTCACAGTTCGACTCATCCAGCCCGGAAACGAATTAGGTCCCGGTCTCGGCGTCCCGTCCCCGGTCACCCGGGGACGGAGGACGTCACTTGCCGAGAAGCTTCTTGATCTTCTTGGCGTCGGCCGGAGCCATCTCCGCGTTGCCGGAGAGGCGACGCGTCAGCGTGGACGGCTTGTGCTCGAGCAGGTGGCGCTTGCCGGCGCGCTCACGGAGCACCTTGCCGGAGCCGGTGATCTTGAAGCGCTTCTTGGCACCGCTGTGCGTCTTGTTCTTCGGCATCGCGCCGTTCTCTCCTCATCAGTGGCGCTCCCCCGGTGCGGGCACCGGCGTGCGGGAGCGTCAGTCGTGGTTGCTGGTCCGAGCGAACCCGGGGCGCCTGGGTGGCGCCCCTGCGGGTCACGCCTCGGAAGGCGTCTCGGTGGGGCTCTCGGCCTCGGCGTCGGCGTCGGCGGACGCGTCGGCCGGAGCCTTGGCGGTGCCGGCCTTGCGTGCGGCCTGGGCCTCACGCGCCTCGGCCATGGCCTCGGTCTTCTTCTTGTGCGGGCCGAGAACCATGATCATGTTCCGGCCGTCCTGCTTCGGGTTCGACTCGATGAATCCGAGGTCCTCGACATCGGAAGCGAGACGCTGGAGCAGGCGGAAACCAAGCTCGGGTCGGGACTGCTCACGACCACGGAACATGATCGTGATCTTGACCTTGTCCCCCTGCTTGAGGAACCGGACGACGTGACCCTTCTTGGTGTCGTAGTCGTGCGGGTCGATCTTCGGCCGGAGCTTCATCTCCTTGATGACCGTGTGCGCCTGGTTCTTGCGCGCCTCACGGGCCTTCATGGCCGACTCGTACTTGAACTTCCCGTAGTCCATGAGCTTGCACACGGGCGGACGGGCGTTCGCCGCGACCTCGACCAGGTCGAGGTCGTACTCCTGCGCAAGTTCAAGGGCCTTGGCAAGCGGAACAATCCCGACCTGCTCGCCGCTGGGACCGACAAGTCGCACTTCGGGAACGCGAATCCGGTCGTTGATGCGGGGCTCGGCGCTGATGGATCCTCCTCGGTAGCACCACACGACTGTCTGGCAGACAGCCGCGTAACGTCTGTTTTCAGTGAGACCAACCGCACCGGAAAGCGAAAAATGCCCCGGACGGGACACAGGCGGGAGCTCCTCGAATACCGGAACACCGCCGCGTCGACCGCGGGGCGTACATCGGGCGACTCCATCGTCCGTACGGAACGATGGGCGCCGCCTGACCGGTGACCCGCCGTCCCGAGGGACAGCCAGGTGGGAGATCGGAGCCTCCACTTGTGGGCCGGGCACGCAGGTGTCCGGCCGGTCGTCACACAAGGTTAGCAGCTCTGGCCGGAAGGAGCTAACCGGTGGCCGGGAACACGTCTCGCGCGAGACGCCCGGGAACGCCGGGCACCGGGCAGGGGAAAGGCCGGATGAGGGGTGGGCATATCGTGTGCCCCATGAGTGACGCGACCACCCCTTCCGAGTCCCCCGACTTCGACGCCATGACCCGCGACATCGCCGAGGTCCCCGCCGTCGAGGTCATCGTCACGGTCGCGGTGAACCTGATGAGCGCCGCCGCCGTCAAGCTGGGCCTGACGGAGGACGCCGCCGACCACAAGGACCTGGACGAGGCACGCAAGCTGGTGCACGCGCTGGCCGGTCTGCTCGACGCGAGCACCACCGAGATCAGCTCCTTCCACGCGGCGCCGCTGCGCGACGGGCTGAAGTCGCTGCAACTGGCGTTCCGCGAGGCCTCGCTGGTTCCCGACGAGCCGGGCCAGGGCCCGGGCGAGAAGTACACCGGTCCGGTCTACGGCTGACCGGCCGACGAACCGACGCGTACGAACAGGGGCTCGCCGGGTGGCGTGGCCGCGGCCGGCAGCAGTGCCAGGTCGAGGCCCCGCACCAGGCGGGCCCTCAGTGCGTCGTGGGCGGCGAGCGCCTGTGCGACCCGGCGCGCCGCCTCCGCGGGCACCGCGTCCGCGGTGAGGACCAGGGCCAGGGTGCCGTCGGCACTGCCGGGGCCCAGATGGGCGCGGAGCACCGCGGGCTCGGCCGCGACCACCTCGCGGACCGCGCCGGAGACGGCGGGATCGTCGAGCGGGTCCGCGCTGGTGCGCCCCTCGGCCAGCGCCAGCAGCGCACGGCCGCTCAGCTGGTACGGCACCGGGCCGGCGAGGTCGAGCACGACAGTGTCGGCCTTCTCGTGGGCGGCCGCCTGAAGTGCCTGGTGCAGCGGTACGGCGACGGGCCTGGCGGTGGGGTCCCAGCGGGCCAGCGAGGCGATCGAGGTGAAGGCGGGCAGTGCGCGGCGCTCCCCCGCGGTCAGCGTCGGCACGGCCATGTCGCTGGTCTTCTCACGGCGCAGACCGTTCTCGTCCTCCTCGACCTCGCCGAGGACGGCGACGACGGGGACGAGGAGCCGGGCGCCCCGGAGTGCCTCCAGCACCGGTCCCTCGGCGGTCCGGTCCTCGGCCCACGCGGCGAGCGCCGCCTCCAGGGCCGGATCGGCGGTTCCGTCGTCGTCGGAGAAACCGGGGTCGGGAATGTTCTTGAGCTCCACGCACCGAGCCTAACCCCGGTGCCGCAGGCCCTTTCTCACCGGACCCGCAGGCGGGACACAGCTGTCCGCCAGGTGCGGTCCATGGCTTGCGGCCCATGTCTCTCCGCCATGGCGCGCGCACCCGCCGACCGGTCGTCCTCGCTGCGACGGTGGCGGCCGTGATGGGCGGGTACGTCGCCGTGGGCGCCCACTCCCTCGGGCGCACGCCGGACGCCGTGCCGTCCGCAGCCGTATCGTCGCCCTCGCCCGCTGCGTCCCGCAGGGGACGGTTCGGACGGCGGAGGCCGCGGTGGATCTCGACGCGGCGCTGGCCAGGGCGCTGGAACCGGTCGGCCCACGGGCCGGCGCATCGCTGTCGGTCGCGGTGCTGGACACCGCGAGCGGGGACACGGCGGTCCACGGGAGTGAGGCGTACGACACCGCCAGCATCGTCAAGGTCGGCATCCTGGCTGCTCTGTTGCTCCGGGCCCAGGACGAGGGACGGTCGCTGACCGCCGAGGAGCGGACCCGGGCGGCCGCCATGATCCGGCTCAGTGACAACGACGCCGCGACAGCGCTCTTCAGGGCCGTGGGCGGGGCGGCAGGGCTCGACGCGGCCCATGCGCGGCTCGGCCTGACCGAGACGGCCGCCGCGGACGCCTGGGGGCTGACGCGGACCACGGCCCGGGACCAACTGGTGCTGCTGCGGGCCGTGTTCGGCACGGACTCGGTACTGAACGAGGACTCGCGCTCCTTGGTGCAGGCGCTGATGGCGGACATCGCGGCGGACCAGGACTGGGGGGTGTCGGCGGTGGGCACCGGCTGGGCGCTGAAGAACGGCTGGATGCCGCGGACCGCGACCGGGCTCTGGGACGTCAACAGCATCGGGCGGGTGTCGGTGGACGGCCGGGTCCTGCTGGTCGCGGTCCTCTCCGAGGGACATGCGAGCAAGAAGGCCGGCATCGCGGTGGTGGAGGCGGCGGCGCGGGCGGCGGTCGGCGTGATGTCGTGATGTCGTGATGTCGTGATGTGAGGGTGACGGGTGGGTGCCGGACCAGTGGGGGTGGTGCCGGAACCGTGCGGGTGCGCGCAGGCAGGCCGGGTCCGGCGGCGTCAGCCGCGGGTGGTGCGGCCGCCGCGCCACAGGACGACGGCACCCGCGAGCACCAGTGCCCCTACGCCACCGGCCACCGGCGCGAGCCAGCCCGCCGGTTCCGCGCTGTCCTTCGCGGGGTCGGGTCCGCCCCCGAAGTACTGCTTGTCGTAGCCCGCCTTCGCCGCCTTCACATCCGCGGGGCGCAGCTTCGCCGCCGCCTTGATCGCGGCCGCCGGGTCGACCATGCCATGGCCACGGGCATCGTCACGGCCGCCCTTGGGGCCGTTGCGCGCGGTGTCGGCGAGGAGCTTCTTGATCTGGGCGGGCGTCAGGCCGGGGTGCGCCGACCGTACGAGGGCGACGGCACCCGAGACGAACGCGGCTGCCGCGCTGGTGCCCCAGCCCTGGTAGTACTTCCGGTCCGGGTCCGGGATGACGATGTCGACGCCGGGCGCGCTGACCGTGGCGTACCAGCGCCGGGTGGAGAAGGCCGCGTGCGTGCCGAAGCGGTCGACGGCGGTCACGGCGATCACGCCGGGATAGGCGGCCGGGTACGAGATGTGGTCGCCCTTCTCGCCGCCGTTCCCGGCCGACGCGACGATCACGGAGCCCTTGGCCAGGGCGTACTGGACGGCGGCGTCCTCGCCCGCCTCCGCGTGCGCCGACTCGCTGTCGTCGCCGAGCGACATGTTGATCACGTCGGCGCCCTGGTCGGCGGCCCAGCGGATGCCCTGGGCGAGCGCGGTACCACGGGACTTGCGGGCCTTCTCGCGGGCGGCGTCGGTGCCTTCGAGGATGACGCGCACCGGGAGGATCTTCGCCTCGGGCGCGATGCCCATGACCCCGTCCTCCTGGCCCGGACCGTGGCCGTGGGCCGCGACGATGCCGGCCATCGCCGTCCCGTGGCGTGCCCAGGCGCGGTCGCCGCGGCCCGCGCCGAAGCCGATGAAGTCCTTGCCCGGCAGGACGGAGCCCGCGAGGTCGGGGTGTTCGTCGTCGACGCCGGTGTCGAGCACGGCGACCGTCATGCCCTCGCCCTTGGTGGTACGCCATGCCTCGTCGGTGTTCATGGCCTCCAGACCCCACTGCTGGGTCCGGATGCCGTCGGCGTGTGCGGGAGCGGCCGGCAGGAGGGTGAAGGCGACGGCCGCGCACAGGGCGGCGATGCGGTGGCCGCGGCGGGTTCTGGTCATTCCGGCGCCTCCGTGGCCGCGCTGAGGGTCCGGCGCAGGGCGCCGCCGATGCCGTCCGCGAGGCCGGCGGCCTCGTGCCCGAGACCGGCCTGGGCGGGCGCGGTGGTCGCCCCGTTCGCCTTGGCCGCTGCGGCGGGCTGCGGGTCGGCGACGGTGCGGCCGTCGGCGAAGCCGGAGACGGCGTAGACGATCACGGGCGCCTCGGTGAGGACGTCCACGGTCCAGCTGGCACGCTGCGGGTCGCCGAACCCGGCGGCGACGGTGCCCTTGGCCGGGAAGGCCCGGGGCATGAGGTCACGCCGCTCGGAGAGCTTCTCCTTCGCGAAGCGGGACTTCAGCGCGGCGACGGACTCCGGGTCGCCGTCGGTGAAGACCAGCCCGACGGTGGTGACGTTGCTGGCCGTCGCGTCGGTGTACGTCGCACGCAGGACGCGGGCGCAGCCGACCTGCCGCAGGGTCGTGACGAGCAGCGGGTCGAGCGCCGACGCGCAGGCGCTGTCGGGTGCGACCGCTATCCGTGTCCACACCCGGTCGGCACCGCCGGGGCCCGCGCCGTCGCCGCTGAGGGTCCGGGGGAAGAGCGTGTCCACCGGGGCGCTGTGCCAGAGCGTGCGGGCATCGGCGTACGCGGTGTCCGTCGCGGGATCGGCACTCGAGTCCCCGGTCAGCCAGCTGCCGGTGGCCGCACCGCCGATGAGCCCGAGTCCGAGGACGACACAGCCGAGGGCGCCGATCGCGCGCAGCGGACGGCGGGCGGGTACCGGACGCAGCCGCGTGGTCATCTCGTTCGGCGTCTCCGGCGGCACCCAGGAGTACGCGGGCGGCGTCGCGCCCGGCCGCGGGGTGAGGTCGACGGCTCCGACCGGCCTCCGCCGCGGCGGGGCGGCGGGCCGGGGCGGCGCCTCGGGCGCCGGACCGCCCGCGGGCGCGGACCGGGGCGCGGTGATGGGCCGCAGCCGGGTGGTGGTCTCGACGGGCGGGGTGTCGGGCCGGGGCGGCGCGGCCGGGGGCTCCATGATCCGGGCGGCGAGCGGCGCCGCGGTCTCGCGCTGAGGCCCCTGGGGCCACGGGCCGATCCGCCCGCGCTGTGCGGCGTCGGGTGCTGCGTCCGCCCCCGGGCGGCTCGCGGGCACGTCGGGCCGGGGCGTCACGGGATGACGGTCGCCGGACGCGGGGCGCGGGCTGTGCGAGGGCTGGCTGTGTGAAGGCTCGGGCCGTCGCGCCGCCGGGGGCCGACCGGGCTGCGCGTCGGGCCGGGGCGGTACGGAGTGGCGTTCGGCGGCAGAGGGGGGCGAGACCGGGCGGCGGGCCGCGGTCTGTCCGCCGTTCGCACGGGCGGCGGTCTCGGGACCACGAGTCGCCGGCGCGGAAGCGGGCACGGCGTCCGGGCGGGACGGGCCGACTCGCCGGTCCGACGACGCGGGACGCGGCGCGCTGTCGGGACGGGCCGGCTGCCGGCCGGCCGGACGCGGCGGCCGCACAGGAGCGTCGGAGCGTGCGTCCGCTGAGCCGGCGGTCGCGGCATCCGGTGCCGCCACCTGCGGCGGAACCGCACGGCGGTCGCCCTCGGGACGGCCGGGGCGTTCGGACGCCGGGCGCGCGGAACGCTGCTCGCGCGCAGCCGTGTGCGTCTCGGGGCGGTGCGGAGCGTTCTCGGTTCGCTGAGGAGCCTTCTCCGGCCGGTGTGCGGCACCGGGAGGGCTGTCGGGCATCGGCGGAACCGCCTGCCGGTCGCCTGACGCGGGGCGCCGGGTCTCCGTGGATGCAGCGGGCCGTGTGCCGCCGCGCGGCGGCACGGGGGCCTGGCGCGGGTCGCCGTCGCGGGACGGGCGCCGGGCGGAAGGGGCACTCTCGGGGCGACGCGGTTCCGGTGCCCTGGCGGGCGGAGCGGGCACGGCCCGCGTCTCGGCCGGAACACGATCACCCTGCGCCGGCGTGCCGGGGGTGTGCTCCGGAGGCAGCAGATCGCGCAGGCCGGACGGACGCTGCGGCTGGGGGTTCCGTGCGCCACGGGGCGCGTCCTGGTGGCGGGGCGCCGGACGGTGGTCCGGGTCCTCGGGGCCGGGAGGGCGTTGCGTCTCCGTACTCATACGGCCCCCCAGGTCCAAGTCCACGTACACCGACGGATCGCCTCTCGGGGCAGGCCCGTTCGTCACCGCGTGTGCGTCACTCTACGGGTTGAGGTACCCCCCACGGCACCGAGACCCCGCCTCCGTGGGGATCTGCCCAAAACGTCCCCCTACCCCGGGGTAATCCGGTCTGGCAAGCTCGGGCCATGACTCCCCGCGCAGCTGACCGGGCCCGCTACGACAGGGCCACCGCCCATCTCGACGCTCCGCTGGCCGTCGTCGATCTCGACGCCTTCGACGCCAACGCCGAGGATCTGGTGCGCAGAGCCGGGGGCAAGCCCATCCGCGTCGCGAGCAAGTCCGTGCGCTGCCGGGTGCTGCTGGAGCGGGTGCTGGCGAGGGACGGCTTCGCCGGGATCATGTCGTTCACGCTGGACGAGTCGCTGTGGCTCGCCAGGGCCGGCTTCGACGACGTCCTGCTGGCCTATCCGTCGGCGGACCGCGCGGGCTACGCCGAGCTCGCGGCCGACCCGAAGCTCGCCGCCGCGGTGACCGTGATGATCGACGACGCGGCACAGCTCGACCTGATCGAGGCGTCCCGGGCCGGGGGCAGGGAAGAGATCCGGGTCTGTCTGGAACTGGACACCGCGCTGCATCTGCTCGGGGGCCGGATCCGTGTGGGCGCTCGACGTTCGCCACTGCGGGAGCCGGCCCAACTGGCCGAGCTGGCACGCTCGATCGCCCGACGCCCCGGCTTCCGGCTGGTGGGAGTGATGGCGTACGAGGGTCATATCGCCGGTGTGGGTGACGCCATCGGCGGCCGTCCGATGCGTTCCCGGGCGATCAGGCTCATGCAGGCGACCGCCCGCAGGGAGCTGGCGGGCCGGCGGGCGGCCGTGGTGCGGGCGGTCCGTGCGGTGGCGCCGGACCTGGAGTTCGTCAACGGCGGCGGTACCGGCAGCGTGCAGCACACCGCGGCCGAGGACGCCGTCACCGAGATCGCGGCGGGCTCGGGGCTGTACCTCCCGCGGCTGTTCGACAACTACACCTCCTTCTCCGGCCGTCCGGCCGCGCTCTTCGCCCAGCCCGTGGTGCGCCGGCCCGGAGTGGGCGTGGTGACGGTGCTCGGCGGCGGCTATCCCGCGTCCGGAGCCGCCGGGGCGGACCGGCTGCCGGTCCCCTATCTGCCCGAGGGGCTGCGCTACGACCCGCAGGAGGCGGCCGGCGAGGTGCAGACCCCACTGCTGGGCTCCCCCGCGGACGACCTGCTGATCGGCGACAAGGTGTGGTTCCGGCACGCCAAGGCCGGTGAGATGTGCGAGCGGTTCGACACGCTTCAGCTGATCGAAGGGGACCGGATCACCGGGACGGCGCCCACCTACCGGGGCGAGGGCCGCACCTTCCTCTGACCGCCGGCACCGGCCCCGCCGGGGATGCCGTCGCCGTACAGGCGGGATTCCCTTACGGGCAGGGTCAGTTGCTCGGCCCGATGCTGCTGCCGACGCCTCCGCTCCCCGTGTCACCGTCCGCCCGGATACTCGCCGCGATCCTGTCCATGTCGGCGAGCTTCGGCGCGTCGGGGCCGGCGTCGAAGGCGAAGCGGATGATGACCATGGCCTCGGTGCCCACGGTCGAGGGGAAGACGAGCGACTGGACGTATCCGCCGGGGCCCTTGCCGGTGACGACCCGCCAGCGCACCAGATGGCCCGCGCGCCCGGCGACGGCGAAGGACCGGGACGTGAGGACGGTGTGGGAGGTGATCCCGCCGTAGATCCGGCTGCCGAGGACGTCCTCGTCGTACGCCTTGTCCGCCGCCGTGACGATGTCCTGCTCGGCGAGGGCCTTCGGCGTGGTGGCGGAGGTCCCGCCGGAGGCGATGGACGAGATCCGGCCGTGCCGGCAGAGCGACGAACCGCCGGCCGGGCATTCGTACGTCAGCTCCGTGCGCATGGTCGCGCCCTCGTCGAGGGTGCTGTCGGACTTCTCCCAGCCTTCGGGGATGGGTATCGAGATCCCGTTGAGCTGGTCGGTCAGCACGTCGGCGTCGTCGGCGGACGCTGTCGGGGACGGTGTGTCCTGCGGGTCCGCGGAGGTGCTGACGGGTGCGGTGGCACTCGGCCCCGCGTCCTTACCGCTGTCGTCGTCGCCGGGTGCGAGCAGGACGGCCGCCGTCGCGACGGCGGCCACGAGGACGACGCCGGCGACGGCGAACGCCACGAGCCGGCCCTTCGGTCTGCCTCCCGGGCCGCCGGTCCGCGCCATCGGCACTGTCGGCGGACCGAACCCGGCGGCCTGGGCCTGCACCTGGACCGCGCGGGTGTGCGCGGTCCAGGCGGTCCCGTCCCACCAGCGTTCGGTGCCGGGAACGCTCGGGTCCGGGTACCAGCCGGCCGGGGTCGTCATGCTCATCCGGTCAGCCTAGGGCCTGCCGTTCGGATCGTGCCCTGGCCCCTGTCCCGGGCGGCCTGTTCGGGCATCTACACGGGTGTGACGTACGCCCCGGCGATTCCGCCGTCCACCAGGAAGTCCGTTGCGTTGATGAACGACGAGTCGTCGCTGGCGAGGAACGCCACCGCGGAGGCGATCTCGTCCGCCTCCGCGAACCGGCCCGCGGGGATGTGCACCAGACGGCGCGCGGCCCGCTCGGGGTCCTTGGCGAACAGCTCCTGGAGCAGCGGGGTGTTGACGGGTCCCGGGCAGAGCGCGTTGACCCGGATGCCCTCGCGGGCGAACTGCACGCCGAGTTCGCGGGTCATGGCGAGCACGCCGCCCTTGGACGCGGTGTACGAGATCTGCGAGGTCGCCGCTCCCATGATCGCCACGAACGAGGCGGTGTTGATGATGGAGCCCCGGCCCTGGCGCTGCATGTAGGGGATGGCGGCCTTGCAGCACAGGAAGACGGAGGTGAGGTTGACGTCCTGGACGCGCTTCCACGCGTCGAGACCGGTGCTCAGGATCGAATCGTCGTCGGGCGGGGAGATCCCCGCGTTGTTGAAGGCGATGTCGACGGAGCCGTAGGTGTCGAACGCCGTCTTGAACAGCGCCTCGACCTGCTCGGCGTCGGTGACGTCGACCTGGACGAAGGTGCCCCCGACCTCGTCGGCGGCCGCCTTGCCCGCGATCTCGTCGATGTCGCCGCAGACGACGTTGGCGCCCTCGGAGGCGAGACGGCGGGCCGTCGCCAGGCCGATGCCACTGCCGGCGCCGGTGATGACTGCGGTACGGCCCACCAGTCGGCGGCAGATGTGTGCGGTGTCGGTCATGGGTGCTCAGGCCTCCGTGCTGATGAAGACGTTCTTGGTCTCGGTGAATGCGGTCAGGGCGTCGGGGCCGAGTTCGCGGCCGAGGCCGGACTGCTTGTAGCCGCCGAACGGGGTCGAATAGCGGACGCTGCTGTGGGAGTTGACGGAGAGGTTGCCGGCGGCGACGGCCCGCGAGACGCGCAGGGCGCGGCCGATGTCGCGGGTCCAGATCGAGCCGGAGAGTCCGTAGTCGGTGGCGTTGGCGAGCCGGATCGCGTCGGCCTCGTCGTCGAAGGGCAGGACGGCGGCCACCGGTCCGAAGACTTCCTCGCAGGCGGCCGGGGCGTCGGGGGCGATGTCGGTGAGGACGGTGGGCGCGAACCAGAAGCCGGGGCCGTCGGGGGCGCTGCCCCGGATGCCGGGCAGATCGTCCGGGACGTAGGAGCGCACACGGTCCAGCTGGATCTGCGAGATCAGCGGACCCATCTGGGTCTTCTCGTCGGCGGGGTCGCCCACGACGACGGACTCGATCGCGGGGGCGAGCAGGTCGAGGAACCGGTCGTACACCGTGCGCTGGACCAGGATGCGGGTCCGGGCGCAGCAGTCCTGTCCGCTGTTGTCGAGGAAGGACATGGGGGTGGCCTCGGCGGCGGCCCGGAGATCGGAGTCGGCGAAGACGATGTTGGGGCTCTTGCCGCCGAGTTCGAGCGTCACCCGCTTCACCAGTGGAGCGCTCGTGGCCATGATGCTCTTGCCCACCCGGGTGGAGCCGGTGAACACGATCTTGGCCACACCGGGGTGCTCGACGAGCGCGTTGCCCGTCACGTCGCCCGCGCCCGGCAGCACCTGGAAGAGATGCTCGGGCAGGCCCGCTTCCAGGGCGAGTTCGGCCAGTCGCAGCGCTGTCAGCGGTGTGGTCTCGGCCGGTTTGAGGAGGACGGCGTTCCCGGCGGCGAGGGCGGGGGCGGTGCCCCAGGCGGCGATCGGCATGGGGAAGTTCCAGGGCGCGATCACGCCGATGACGCCGAGGGGTTCGAGGATGGTGATGTCGAGACCGCCGGCCACGGGGATCTGGCGCCCGGTGAGGCGTTCCACTCCCCCGGCGGCGAAGTCGAGGAGGTCGCGGACGTTGCCGGCCTCCCAGCGGGCGTTGCCGATGGTGTGGCCGGCCTCGCGCACCTCCAAGCGGGCCAGTTCCTCGACGTGTTCGTCCACGACGCCGGCGAACCGGCGCAGCAGCCGGGCCCGGTCGGCGGGGGCGGCGGCCGCCCACCCTTCCTGGGCCTTCGTGGCGCGGGCGACGGCGGCGTCGACCTCGGCTGCACTCGTCGCCGGGACGGTCTCGATCACCTGCCCCGTGGCGGGGTTGACCACCTCGTGGTGGGCGTGCGTCACAACGTGCCTCACAGACGTTCGAAGGAGCGGCGAAGCTCCCAGTCGGTCACCGCGGCATCGAACGCCTGGAGTTCGACACGCGCCATGTTGCGGTAGTGCGCGACGACTTCGTCGCCGAAGGCGGCCTTGGCGATGGCGCTGTTCTCCCACAGCTCGGCGGCTTCCCGCAGGGTGGTGGGGACCTGCTCGTATCCGGCGGTGTAGGCGTTGCCGGTGCACTCCTCGGGCAACTCCAGCTTGTGCTCGATGCCGTACAGCCCTGCCGCGACCAGTCCGGCGACAGCGAGGTACGGGTTGACGTCACCGCCCGGGAGCCGGTTCTCGAAGCGCAGGGAGCGGCCGTGGCCGACGACGCGCAGCGCGCAGGTGCGGTTGTCGTAGCCCCAGGCGACGGCGGTCGGCGCGAAGGAGCCGGGCTGGAACCGCTTGTAGGAGTTGATGTTGGGCGCGTACAGCAGCGAGAACTCGCGCAGCGCGGCCAGCTGTCCGGCGAGGAAGTGGCGCATGACCGGGGACATGCCGCCCGGGCCGTCGCCCGCCATGACGTTGGTGCCGTTCTCGTCCTGGAGCGAGAGGTGGATGTGGCAGGAGTTGCCCTCGCGCTCGTTGTACTTGGCCATGAAGGTGAGCGAGACCCCCTCCTGCGAGGCGATCTCCTTGGAGCCGGTCTTGTAGACGGCGTGCTGGTCGCAGGTGATCAGGGCTTCGTCGTACTTGAAGGCGATCTCGTGCTGGCCGGGGTTGCACTCGCCCTTGGCCGACTCGACGGTCAGTCCGGCCGCGGCCATCTCGTTGCGGATACGGCGCAGCAGCGGCTCGATCCGTCCGGTGCCGAGCACGGAGTAGTCGATGTTGTACTGGTTGGCCGGGGTGAGGTCGCGGTAGTGGCGGTCCCAGGCCTGCTCGTAGGTGTCCTTGAAGACGATGAACTCGAGCTCCGTGCCGGCATGGGCGGTGAACCCGTGTTCGGCGAGGCGCTCCAGCTGGCGGCGCAGGACCTGGCGGGGTGCGGCGACGACGGGCGAGCCGTCGTTCCACGCGAGGTCGGCGACGAGGAGGGCGGTGCCCTCGTTCCAGGGGATGCGGCGCAGGGTGGCCAGGTCGGGGTGCATGGCGAAGTCGCCGTAGCCGCGCTCCCACGAGGACATCTCGTAGCCGTCGACGGTGTTCATCTCGGTGTCGACGGCGAGGAGGTAGTTGCAGCCCTCGGTGCCGTGTTCGAGAACCTCGTCGAGGAAGAACGGTGCGGCGAACCGCTTGCCCTGGAGCCGCCCCTGCATGTCGGGGAAGGCCAGGACGACGGTGTCGATCTCACCGCTCGCGATGAGGGCACGAAGCTCCTCGACCCCGAGCGGGGGTTTGCGGTCTGCCACGGGATTACGCCTCCTTGGGTCAGCCGGAAGCCATAAGGTATTACCGAAGACCATTGCCTGGGAAGAGGAAACGGCGACGTGGCGAAGACGAACGATGCGGCCGACCGGCTGACACCCGTGCTGCGCCCCGTACGCGCGGGCAACGGCTTCGAGGAGGCACTGGAGCAGATTCTCCAGCTGCTGCGCCTCGGGCTGGTCCCCGGCGGCGAGCGGCTGCCCGCCGAACGGGAACTCGCCGAGCGGATGGGCATCAGCCGGGTCACCCTGCGCGAGGTGCTGAAAGTCCTCGCCGACCAGGGTCTGGTGGAGAGCCGGCGCGGCCGCTACGGCGGCACGTTCGTGCTGCACCGCCCGGACGCCCACGGCGAGGACGAGCTGCGCCGCCGCGTGGCGGACGTCGACGTCGAGGACACCCTGCGCTTCCGCGAGGTGCTGGAGGTCGGCGCGGCGGGACTGTGCGCCGCGCACGGGCTGACCGACCAGGACGCGAAACGGCTGCGCAGCGCCCTGGCCTCCACGCACGACGCCCCGCTGGCCGCGTACCGGCGCGCGGACACCCTGCTGCATCTGACCCTCGCGGAACTGTCCGGGTCGCCGACGCTGGCCGCCCGGTACGCCGCGGTGCGGGCGACCCTGAACGATCTGCTCGACTGCATTCCGCTGCTCGTGCGCAACCTCGAACACTCCCAGCAGCAGCACAGCGCGCTGGTCGAGGCGGTGCTGGACGGCGACGCCGACGCGGCACGCGAGGTGATGCGGGAGCACTGCGAGGGCACCGCGGCACTGCTGCGCGGCTTTCTGCCCTGATCGGGCGGCCGGCGGGCCGTACGGGGGCGCCCGCGGGCCGATCCGTAACCTCACCTTTACGCACAGGGGTTGCGCATTCCGGATGGCTGCCGCAAAGGTGTCCGCACAAACCTTTGACTGCCAGGAGCGACTCATGGCCGAAGGCACGACCCCGCGCACCACTTCCTCCGCCGACGACGCCTACCTCCAGCGGCGCACCCTGCGCCGGGGCAGCGCCGGCTGGCTGCTGCTCACCGGACTCGGCGTGGCCTATGTCGTCTCCGGCGACTTCGCCGGCTGGAACACCGGCCTCGCCAAGGGCGGCTTCGGCGGCCTCGCGATCGCCACCCTGCTGATGGGCGTGATGTACGCCTGTCTCGTCTTCGCCCTCGCCGAACTCTCGGCGATCCTGCCCACGGCGGGCGGCGGTTACGGATTCGCCCGCCGCGCCCTCGGCACCTGGGGCGGCTTCCTCACCGGCACGGCGATCCTGATCGAGTACATCCTCGCGCCCGCGGCGATATCGATCTTCATCGGTGACTATGTCGAGTCACTCAACCTCTTCGGACTGGAATCGGGCTGGCCGGTCTACCTCGCCTGCTTCGTGATCTTCATCGGCATCCACCTCTGGGGAGTCGGCGAGGCGCTGCGCTTCAGCCTGGTCGTCACGGCCATCGCGGTCGCGGCGCTGCTGATCTTCGTGGTCGGCGCGTTCACCGACTTCTCGGCGGGCGGCCTCGACGACATCGCCGTGGACACGAACGCGTTCGCCTCGAACTCCTGGCTGCCCTTCGGTCTGCTGGGCATCTGGGCGGCCTTCCCCTTCGGCATGTGGTTCTTCCTGGGCGTCGAGGGTGTGCCGCTCGCCGCCGAGGAGGCGAAGGACCCGGTGCGCTCGATGCCGAAGGCCCTCGCCATCTCCATGGGCGTCCTGGCGGTGCTCGCCACGCTCACCTTCTTCGCCGCGACGGGCGCGAGCGGATCGGACGCCCTGAAGGACGCCGGCAACCCGCTCGTGGTCGCCCTGGAGGGCAGCGGCGACCCGACGCCGCTGAGCCGCTTCGTCAACTACGCGGGGCTCGCGGGCCTGGTCGCGTCCTTCTTCTCGCTGATCTACGCGGGCTCCCGCCAGCTCTTCGCCCTCTCCCGGGCCGGCTACCTCCCGCGCTTCCTGTCGCTCACCAGCCGCCGCAAGTCGCCCTACCTCGGCCTGCTGATCCCCGGCGCGCTCGGGTTCGCCCTGGCGGCGGGCACGGGCAACGGCGCGCGGATGCTCAACATCGCGGTCTTCGGGGCGACGATCAGCTACGCGCTGATGGCTCTGTCGCACATCGTGCTGCGGCGCCGGGAGCCGGAGCTTCCGCGCCCCTACCGCACCCCGGGCGGCATCGTCACCTCCTCGGTCGCCTTCGTCCTCGCGCTCTCCGCGCTGGTGGCGACGTTCCTGGTGGACAAGGACGCGGCGTACATCGCGCTCGGCGTCTACGCCGTCGCACTCGCCTACTTCGCGTTCTACTCTCGGCATCATCTGGTCGCGAAGGCACCGGAGGAGGAGTTCGCGGCGCTGGCGGCGGCGGAGGCCGAACTCGAACGCAAGTGACGCGCTTGACGCAACTGCCAGGAACGAACGGAGTCACCGTGTCCAAGCCGCTCATCGGCGTCACCACCTACCTCAACCCCGCCAAGTGGGGGGTGTGGGAGCTGCCCGCGGCACTGCTGCCCGCGGCGTATCCCCGCATGGTCCAGGCGGCGGGCGGGCTCGCGACGCTGCTCCCGCCGGACGAGGACCCGGCCTCGGCCGAGGCGGTCGTGGCCCGGCTGGACGGCCTGGTGATCGCCGGCGGTGCGGACGTGGAGCCCGCGCGCTACGGCGCACAGGCGGACCCGCGTACCGGGCCGCCCGCGCGGGACCGGGACGCCTGGGAGCTCGCCCTGATCCACGCGGCGCTGGCCACGGGCACCCCGCTGCTGGGGATCTGCCGTGGGATGCAGCTGCTCAACGTGGCGCTCGGCGGCACCCTGGTCCAGCACCTGGACGGGCATGTGGGCGGTGTGGGCGTCTTCGGCACCCACACGGTCCGGCCGGTCCCCGGCACCCGGTTCGCCTCCATCACCCCGGAGACGACGAAGGTCCCGACCTACCACCACCAGTCGCTCGACGTCCTGGCCCCGGCCCTGACGGTGGGCGCCCACGCGGACGACGGGACGGTGGAGGCGGTCGAGACCGCGGACGGGTGGGTGCTGGGCGTGCAGTGGCACCCGGAGATGGGCGAGGACGTCCGGGTGATGCGGGCACTGGTGGAGGCCGCGTCGGCGGTCTGACGGGCGGGGCGGCGCGGGCTGTGCTCGGCCGGCGCCCGCCGGCCGGCGGGGCGGCACGGGCCGTTCGGCGCCACCGAGCCGCCAACCGCTCGGGCGGCCGCCCACTGTCCGGGACCACCATCCCGACCCGCCGCTCATCCCCGCGTCAGGGACAGCAGTTCTCTCGCCGGTCCGGTGGGCCGGTGGGAGGACGGCCAGACCGCTCGCAGCGACCGGTCCATGCTCACCGACTCCACCGGGACCTCCGTCAGCCGCCGTGCCGCCACTTCCTCGCTCACCGCGAGCTCGCTCAGCACGGCGGGACCCGCCCCGCTCACCGCCGCCGCCTTCACCGCCGTCGTCGACGCCAGTTCCAGCAACGGCTCCGCCAGGCCCCCGTGGCCGGTGAGGGCCGAGTCGAGCACCTGGCGCGTACCCGATCCGCGCTCCCGCAGGATCAGGGGCTCCGCGGCCAGTTCACCGGCCGTCAGAGGGCGCTTGCGCCGCGCCCAGGGGTGTCCGGGCGCCACCACGACCAGCAGCCGGTCCTGGCCGATCACCGCGCCGTCCAGGCCCTCCGGCACCGACAGGCCCTCCACGAAACCGAGGTCCGCCTCACCCGCGAGCAGTTGCTGGGCCACCGTCGCGGAGTTGCCCGCCAGCAGCGAGACCGCCGTCCCGGGCCGCTGCGAGCGCAGCGCGATCAGCCAGCCGGGCAGCAGATACTCCGCGATGGTCATCGACGCCGCGACCCGCAGGCGCGAGTCGCGCCGCCCCCGCAGCGCCTGAGTCCCCACGTCGAACGCCTCCGCAGCCTCCACGACCCGCCGCGCCCAGTCGGTGACCAGCGCCCCCGCGTCGGTGAGCCGTGAGCCGCGCGGTGAGCGGTCCACCAGGGCGACTCCGAGCTGCCGCTCCATCGAGCGGATCCGGCTGCTCGCGGCGGGCTGGGTGATACCGAGCTCGCGCGCCGCGCGGCCGAGACTGCCGTGCCGGGCGACGGCCAGCAGCAGCTCCAGCGCGCCCAGATCAGGCACGCGGTGAGCCAGCGGTACACGCTCGCCCTGGTCGTCGTCCTTCGGTCCCCTGCTCATAAACCCAGCTTATGGGGCCATAGGAAAAAGATCCCTGGTGGGGAGCGCCGCCCGCCAGGACAGTGGAGACATGGTCACCGCCGTACACCCCCGCAGTCGCACCGTCGCCGACGCGACCACCCCCTCGCGCACGACCGTACGGCTGCCGACGCTGCGCCACTTCGGACCCAACTGGTACGCGAGCGTCATGGGCACCGCCATCGTCGCCAACGCCGGTGCCGCACTCCCCTACGACGTCCCGGGCCTGCGGACCGTCTGCGAGGCGATATGGGCCCTGTCCGCGCTGATGCTGATCGTGGTGCTCCTCGCCCGCGCGGCGCACTGGCTCCACCACCCCGACCAGGCCCGCGCCCATCTGCTCGACCCGGCGATCGCGCCCTTCTACGGGTGTCTGTCGATGGCGCTGCTGGCCGTCGGCATCGGCACGGTCTCCGTCGGCCGGGACGTGATCGGCGAACCGGCGGCGGTCGCGGCCGCGTTCGCCCTCTTCGGCGTCGGGACCCTCATCGGCCTCGTCGTGGCGGTGGCCGTCCCGTATCTGATGGTCGTCCGCCACCGCGTGACACCGGGCACGGCCTCACCGGTGTGGCTGCTGCCCGTCGTCTCCCCCATGGTCGCCGCGTCCCTCGGCCCCTTCCTCGTCCCGCATCTGCCCGCGGGCCAGTGGCGCGAGGCGCTGTTGCTCGGCAGCTACGCGATGTTCGGCATCAGCCTGATCGCCACGCTGGTGATCCTTCCGGTGGTCTTCTCCCGGCTGGTCCACCACGGCCGGCTGCCCCTCGCGCTGACTCCGACGCTCTTCCTGGTCCTCGGCCCGCTCGGCCAGTCGACGACGGCGGTCGGCAAACTCGCGGACGTGGCACCGGACGCGATCCAGGCGCCGTACGCCACGGGGTTCGCCGCCTTCGCCGTGATCTACGGCGTGCCCGTGATGGGCTTCGCGCTGATGTGGCTGATGCTCGCCGGCGCCATGGTGGTGCGGGCGGCCCGGGACGGTATGCCGTTCTCGATGAGCTGGTGGGCCTTCACCTTCCCCGTCGGCACCTGTGTGACGGGCGCGGCGAGTCTGGCCCACCACACCGGGCTGTCGGCGCTGACGTGGTCGGCCGTCGGCCTCTATCTGCTGCTGGTCACCGGCTGGGCGGTGGCGGGGGTGCGCACGGTGCGTGGTCTGCTCGGCGGAACGCTGCTCGCAGCGCCGCGCTGAGGACCGCCGGCGCCTCCGCCAACGACGGCCCGTACCAGGTCAGATGGCGGCCGCTGACGAGCGCCGCCGCCATGTCGGGGAACGCCTCCGGTCCGTCATCGGCGGTGAAGCGGTACGGCTCGTCGGGGAGCACCGCCAACCGGGCTCCGGTGGCGCGCAGTTCGTCCAGGGGGATGCGCGGGTAGCGCTCGGTGTGCCCGGCGTAGGTGTGCGTCACGCCGAGCCTCGCCAGGAGGTCGCCGGCGAAGGTGTCCCGGCCGAGCACCATCCAGGGCCTCCGCCAGATGGGGACGACGGCACGCAAGTGGCCCGGCTCGTCCAGTGGTTCTACGGCCGACCATGCCTCGCGGGCCTCGTCGAGCCAGACCGGCGGGGCGAGACCGCAGCCCGCCACCAGGACCCGGTTCAGTTCGCCGAAGGCCTGGTCCAGGTCGCGTACCTCGGTGACCATGACCTCGACCCCCGCGGCGCGCAGGGCGGAGAGGTCGGGCTCCCGGTTCTCCTCCTCGTTGGCGATCACCAGATCCGGGCGGAGGGCGATCACCGCCGGTACGTCCGGATTCTTGGTGCCGCCGATGCGGGGGACGTCGAGGTCCGCGGGATGGGTGCACCAGTCCGTGGCGCCGACCAGCATCCCGGGCGCGCTGACGGCGACCGCCTCGGTCAGCGACGGCACGAGGGAAACCACACGCATGAGGGCTCCTGAAGGCTGCCGGCCGGTCTACGGTTCCGGTGTCTCGAGGTGCTCGGCGACGGTGACCACGACGATGCGGGTCTCGGGCAGGGTCGCCCGCCACCGGTGCCGTACCCCGCCGGACAGGAACAGGGTGTCCCCCCGGACCAGGCGGTAGGCGCGGCCCTCGGCCTCCAGCTCCACCGCGCCGTCGGCGATGTACATCAGCTCGTCGTTGCGGTGCTGGAACTCTCCGCCGGTGTCGTGCTCCCCGGTGAATTCCAGGGCTTCCAGCTGGTGACGGCCCCGGACGAGCCGTCGCGCTCTCGGCACGGGCGATGCGTCGTCGTCCTCGTCGGCGCGTACGACCGCGATCGTGCGTGCCGCGTCGGACGCGGCGAGCAGCCTGCTCGCCGTGGTCTCCAGGGCGTCGGCGACGCGCTGGAGCGAGCGGACGCTGGGGCGGGCGCGTTCGTTCTCGACCTGGCTGAGGAAGGGGATGGACAGGCCGCTGCGCTCGGCGACCGTGGCAAGGGTGAGGTCGAGCGCGCGACGGCGCCGGCGCACGGCAGCGCCGACGCGGAGACGTTCGGTCTCCTTCGGGTCCTTGCCGTCCTTCTCGTCCATCTGCCGGGCTCCCCTTCCCCTGGTCTGTCTTCACCTTACGCAGCTTCGGGGTCCGACCGCTCCCGCATCAGGTCACGGGCCCGGCTCCGGCGGGGAAAGCCGGACGGGGCGGCCCCCGCCTCCGGCGAGAACCACCCCGTTGCGCTCCGGGTACGGCAGGCAACCCGCCGTCACTGTGCGCGACCGCTACTGCGGTGCCATCCGGTCGGCGATGCCCGGGTTCTCCTCCATCCAGGCCTTCACCGCCTCCTCCTCGTGTCCCGTACCGCGCTTCTGGATCTCGTTCTCCAGGCCGGCGAGCTGCTTCTCGCTGAGCTTGAAGTTCTTGAGCCAGCCGGTCAGCCGCGGATAGTTCTTCGGGAAGTCCTTGCTCGCCACCGTGTGGATCCGGTCCCCCGTGCCGAAGGCCTTCTTGGGGTCCTTCAGCTTGGTGAGGCCGTACTCGCTGTAGGCCCAGTGCGGGGTCCACAGCATGACGGCGATCGGTTCCTTCTTGGCGTACGCCCGCTTCAGCTCGGCGAGCATGCCGGGGGTGGAGCTGTCGACGACCTTGTACTCACCGTCGATGCCGTAGCCCGGCAGAACCTTGTTCTTGAGGATGTTCATGGTCTCGGTGCCCGGCTCGATACCGACGATGCGGCCCTTGAACTCTCCACCGCGGCCCTTGAGATCCTCGAGCGAGTCGACACCCTTCACATAGGAGGGCACCGCGATCTCCAGCGAGGTGGGGCCGTACCACGAGCCGACGTCGGTGAGTTTGTCGCCGTACTTGTCCCAGTACTTCTTCTGGGTGTTCGGCAGCCAGCCGTCGAACTGGACGTCGATCTGGCCGCGCGACATCGCGGTGTACATGGGACCGACCTCGAACTGCTTGAGGTTCATCCTGTACCCGCGCTCCTCGAGGACCGCCTTCCACAGGTACGTGGCGGCGATGTCCTCCTCCCACGGGAACCAGGCGACCTCCAGCGGGCGTTCGCGCTCGTCCTTGCCGTTCGCGGCCTTGCCCGCCTTGGCGACGGGGGTCCACTTGTCGGCGAGCCCGGGGTTCTTGTCCAGCCAGTCGCGTACGGCGTCCTGCTCCTTGCCCTTGCCGGTCTTCTGGATCGTCGCTTCGAGGTCCGTGAGCTGCTTCTCGGTCATCTTGAAGCTCTTGAGCCACTTGCCGACCTGCGGGTTGTCCGCCGAGAAGCCCTTGCGCGCCAGCGTGTGCACGCCGTCGCCCTTGCCCCACGCCACCTTGGGGTCCTTGAGCTTCTTCAGGTCGTAGCTGCTGTAGGCCCAGTGCGGCGACCACAGCGTGGTGACGATCGGTTCCTTCTTCTCGTACGCGCGCTTGAGCTCGGCGAGCATGCCGGGCGTCGAACCGTCGACGACCTTGTACTCGCCCTCCAGGCCGTACTGCTTGAGCACCTTGTCCTTGAGCAGGCCCATCATTCCGGCGCTCGGCTCGATGCCGATGATCCGGCCCTTGAACTGTGCCGACTTCCCCTTGAGGTCCGCCAGCGAGTCGACGCCCTTCACATAGGAGGGCACGGACAGCTCCAGCGAGGTGGGGCCGTACCAGGAGCCGAGGTCCTCCAGTTTGCTCTGGTACTTCTTCCAGTACTGGGCGTGGGTGACGGGCAGCCACGAGTCGGTCTGGAAGTCGATCTGGCCGCCGGCGAGGCCGGTGTAGAGCGACCCGGCCTCCAGCTGCTTGGTCTCGACCTCGTAGCCGCGCTGCTCCAGCAGTTCCTTCCACAGGAAGGTGGACGCGATGCCCTCGTCCCAGGGGATGTAGCCGATGGAGACCTTCTTGCCCTGACCCACGTTCGAGGCGTCGGACGCGTCGGCGGACTTGGTCCCGCCGAACATGCCCATACCGCCGGCGACCAGCGCGAGGACGACGACACCGACGACCGCGACGACGGGCTGCGGGCGGTGGTCCCAGATCTTCAGCCCACCGGTCATGGCCTTGGCCTTGGCGATCGCGCGACGGCCCAGCGGCGAGACCTGACGGCCGAGCGCGCCGGTGATCCGGTCCAGGTACATGGCGAGGATGACGATGGAGATGCCCGCCTCGAAGCCGAGACCGATGTCGACGTTGCCGATGGCGCGGTACACCGCGCCGCCGAGCCCGCCGCCGCCGACCATGCCGGCGATGACGACCATGGACAGGCCCAGCATGATGACCTGGTTGATGCCGGCCATGATCGTGGGCAGCGCGAGCGGCAGTTGTACGCGCAGCAGGGTGTTGCGCGGAGTGGTGCCGAACGCCTCGGCGGCCTCGACGAGTTCCTCGTCGACCTGGCGGATGCCGAGTTCGGTCATCCGTACGCCGGGCGGCAGCGCGAAGACGATGGTGGCGATGATGCCGGGCACCACGCCGACACCGAAGAAGATGATGCCGGGGATCAGGTACACCATCGCCGGCATCGTCTGCATGAAGTCCAGGACCGGCCGGGTCACGGCGCTGACGGTCTTGGAGCGCGAGGCCCAGATGCCGAGCGGGACGGCGATCACCAGCGTGACGATGGTGGCGACGAGCACCAGCGAGAGGGTCGACATCGCGTCGTCCCACAGTTCGATGGAGTCGATGAGGGCGAAGCCCGCGAAGGCGAGCCCGCCGGCGAGCAGTCCGCGCAGCCACCAGGCGACGACGGCGAGCATGCCCGCGAACAGCAGCGGTTCGGGTGCGGAGAGCACCGAGTCGATGCCGTCGTACATCCCGGTGACGACCGAGCTGATGGCGTCGAACAGCCAGGAGAGATGGGACTGGAGCCAGTTGACACCGCTGTCGACCCAGTCGCCGAGATGGAGCCTAGGCACTGGCCACCGCCTTGTCGGCCGCGTCGGCGTCGCCGGTCGTGGCGATGCTCTTCGCGGGGGCGGGGCTCTGCGGCGGCACGGGCGCCGGGGTCATGGGCTCGCCGAGGACGGCGAGCAGCCGGGCACGCGGTACGACGCCGATGAGTTCGCCCTCGTCGTCGATGACGGCGACAGCGACACCGCTGGTGGAGCAGGGCGTGAACAGCTCGATGATCGGGGTGTCCGCGGAGACGGTGGCCGGGGCGGCGGCGAGTACGTCGCGGGCGCCCTTCAGCTCCTTGCCGTTGTCCGTCCTGCTGCCGTACGCGGTCTCCGGGTCGGCCATGATCGCGCCGGCGGTCAGGACGCGGGAGCGGTCGACGTCCTGGGTGAAGGAGGCGACGTAGTCGTTGGCGGGCGTGACGAGGATGTCCTCGGCGGTGCCCAGCTGCACGATCTCGCCGTCGCGCATCACGGCGATGCGGTCGCCGAGACGCATGGCCTCGTTCAGGTCGTGGGTGATGAAGACGATGGTCTTCTTCAGCCGCTTCTGGAGCTCCAGGAGCTGGTCCTGCATGTCGCGGCGGATCAGCGGGTCGAGCGCGCTGAAGGACTCGTCCATCAGCAGCAGATCCGCGTCGGTGGCGAGCGCGCGGGCGAGGCCGACGCGCTGCTGCATACCGCCGGACAGCTCGTCGGGCCAGGAGTTCTCCCAGCCGGCGAGACCGACCATCTCCAGCGCCTCGGCGGCGCGGCGTTCGCGCTCCGGGCGGGCGACGCCCTGGACCTCGAGCCCGTAGCCCGCGTTCTCCAGCACGCTGCGGTGCGGGAAGAGCGCGAAGTGCTGGAAGACCATGCTGATCTTCGTGGAGCGGACGGTGCGCAGGTCGCGCGGGCTCAGGGCGGTGAGGTCCTGGCCGTCGAAGAGCACGCGTCCGGCGGTGGGGTCGAGCAGCCCGTTGAGCATGCGCAGCAGGGTGGACTTGCCGGACCCGGAGAGACCCATGACGACGAAGATCTGACCCGGTTCGACGGCGAACGAGGCATCGATGACCGCTGCGGTCGTGCCGTCGGCGCGGAGCTCATCGCGGTCTGCTCCGCCTTCGAGCCTGCTCACCGCTTCGTCGGGTCGTCTGCCGAACACTTTGTACAAGTGCTCGGCTTGCAGCCTGGACACATACACCTCACCCATCGAACCGAAAACGGTCTGCCACCCCCGACTGGCAGACCGTGGAGCTTTGCGGGGTCGGCCCGCTTGCCCGAGGCAATTGTTGAAACATGCACGGGGTCCGCTCCGGGCCCGCGCCTTCCCTGGCGGGAACAAGCCAAACGAAAGAGTGACCCAGGTCACCTTCGCGGCGCTCAGGGGCCGTTCACCGGGCGGCTCGCGGCCCTCCGTCGCGCCCGCCGGGTCCTTTGTGGGCTCGCGATGGCTCTGCGTGGGGCCCGCCGGGTGCGAGGTGGCTGTCGGTGGGGTGCGGCATCATCGGGGTGTGACGCGACGCCTGATGCTCCTCGACACCGCTTCCCTGTACTTCCGCGCCTATTTCGGGGTCCCCGACTCCGTGCGGGCCCCCGACGGCACCCCGGTCAACGCCGTGCGCGGGCTGCTCGACTTCATCACGCGGCTGGTCCAGGACCACCACCCCGACGACCTGGTGGCCTGCTGGGACAACGACTGGCGGCCGCAGTGGCGGGTCGACCTGATCCCGTCGTACAAGGCGCACCGCGTCGCCGTCGAGACGGAGCGGAGCCTCCCCGACGAGGAGGAGATCCCGGACACGCTGTCTCCGCAGGTTCCGGTGATCGCGGCGGTGCTGGACGCCCTCGGCATCGCCCGGGTCGGCGCGGACGGGTACGAGGCGGACGACGTGATCGGCACGCTCACCGCGCGCGCCACCGGTCCGGTGGACATCGTCACCGGCGACCGTGACCTGTTCCAACTGGTCGACGACGCGCGCGGCCGCCGGGTGCTGTATCCGGTCAAGGGCGTCGGGACGCTCCAGACGACGGACGAGGCCTGGCTGCGCGAGAGGTACGGCGTGGACGGTCCCGGCTACGTCGATCTGGCGCTGCTGCGGGGCGACCCGAGCGACGGCCTGCCGGGCGTGCCCGGGATCGGCGAGAAGACCGCGGCCAAACTGCTGGACGCCTTCGGCGACCTGGCCGGAATCATGGCCGCCGTCGACGACCCGGCAGCGAAGCTCACGCCGTCGCAGCGCAAGCGGCTCGACGAGGCGAGGGACTACGTGGCGGTCGCGCCGACCGTCGTGCGGGTCGCCTCGGATGTCGAACTGCCCCCGTTCGACCCGGCCCTGCCCACGGAACCGCGCCATGCGAAGACCCTCAACGAACTCGCGGCGCAGTGGGGACTCGGCGGCGCGCTGCTGCGCCTGCTGGGGACTCTTCGCGCGTGAGGTGTTAACTTAGGCAAGCCTAAGCAGCACGAGTTCAGGGAGACCGCCGTGGCAGAACGACCGGCCCGCACGTCACCGAAGGCCTATGAATCGCGGGTGGTGCACACCGAGCACCTCACCCCGCACATGGTGCGCGTCGTCCTGGGCGGCGAAGGGCTGGCGGACTTCGGTCTCGACGGCTTCACCGACCACTACGTCAAGCTCCTGTTCACGCCGGAGGGCGTCAGCTACCCGGAGCCCTTCGACATGGACCGGATCCGTGCGGAGTTCCCGCGCGACCAGTGGCCGGCGAACCGCACGTACACGGTCCGGAGCTGGGACCGGGACAGCGGCGAGCTGACGATCGACTTCGTGGTCCACGGCGACGAGGGCCTCGCCGGCCCCTGGGCGGCGCGGGCCCGCGTGGGTGACCTCCTGCGCATCCTCGGTCCCGGCGGCGGCTACGCGCCCGACGCCGCGGCGGACTGGCATCTGCTGGTGGGCGACGAGAGCGCGTTGCCCGCGATCGCCGCGTCGCTGGAGAACATGCCGACGGGTGCGCGGGTGCACGCCTTCGTGGAGGTCGAAGGACCCGCGGACGAGCAGAAGGTCGTCACCCCGGACGGCGTGGAGATCCACTGGCTGCACCGCGCCGGCCGGCCGGTCGGCGAGGCGCTGGTGGCGGCGGTGACCACGCTGGAGTTCCCCGAGGGCACGGTGTGCGCGTTCGTCCACGGCGAGGCCGGCTTCGTGAAGGAACTGCGCCGCCATCTGCGACTTGAGCGGCAGGTACCGCGCGAGCAGCTGTCGATCTCGGGTTACTGGCGACTGGGCCAGAGCGACGAGGCGTGGCGCGCGGTGAAGCGCGAGTGGAACGAGCAGGTGGAACGGGAGCAGGAGCCGGCGGCCTGACGACGGGTCGGGGGTGTACACCCGGGGCCGAGGGCTGATCGGCCGCACCCCGCCTTCACCCCCGCGGCTCCCCCACCCCCGCCGACCTCGCCACCCCTCCCTGTCCGTTCCAGGACACCCACGCCGAACCGTCCGCATGCGCCAGCCTGCGCAGTGACGCCAGGAGCGCGTCCCCGAGGACCGTGCCGACGACCGCGCTCTCCACCACACCCTCCAGGCCCGCCGGGCGCGCGACGTACGCCAGGTCCGCCCGTGCCACCTTCTCCGCCGCGTCCGCGTAGGTGTCGAGCACCTGGGCGAAGTCCCCGTGACCGGCACGCCCCAGCGCGGCCAGTGCCGTCGCGAGCGCGTCCGCGGCCGGGGAGTCGTCCTCGACGAGCCAGCCGCGCCGGGCGATCAGTTCCCGGACCAGCGCACGGGCGGCCTCCCCTTCGGCATCCGCCTCGCCCTCGCCGTACCGGGGGGCGATCAGGTCCGCGGCCACGCCCAGCACGCTGTGCACCGACCTGCCGCCGTCGTCGACAGCGGCGAGTACGTCCGCGACGGCCGCCACCTTGAGGCCGCCGACATCCAACAGGGCGCGGATCAGGCGCAGTCGGCGTTCGTGCGCCTCGTCGTACGCCGCCTGGTTCGGGCTGGTCAACCGGCCGGCAGGCAGGAGCCCTTCCCGGACGTAGTACTTGATCGTCGGTACCGGCACGCCGGTCCTGCGGCTCAACTCCCCTATGCGCACGACGTGTTCATCCTTCCGCCCTTGCCGGTGCACCTGCGCGTCATGGATAGTGAGGCTATCCGATAGTGGGTAGTTCCACTATCCATAGGCCGTTCCCCGGCGACTCGGGCCCATCGGACCCGGAAAGGAGCTAGCGCCATGACCGCCTTCCTCTTCCAGCTCTCCTTCTGTCTGGCGAGTCCGGTGTGGCTGCTGATGATCTTCGCGCCGACCCGGCGCATCACGGCCCGCGTCGCCGCGTCCCCGCTGACCGTCCTCCCCGTGCTGGTCGTCTATGTGACCCTGGCCGTCCCGGTCTTCCCGGAGATCTGGACGGCCGTGAGCAGCCCGGACATCGACAGGTTCCGTGAGCTGACCGAACTGGCGGGCGGCGCGGGCGCCGTGTGGGCGCAGGTCATCGCCTGGGACCTGCTGCTCGGCCAGTGGATGCACCTCGAAGGACGGCGGCTGGGGATCAGTCCCCTGGTGATGAGCCCGCTGCTGGTCTTCACGATTCTGCTCTCCCCGCTCGCGTTCCCCGTCTTCCTGCTGCTGCGCGCGGTGCGGATGCGGTCCGCCACCGGTGCGGCCGGTGGCGCCGACCGCACCACCCGGCCGGTGTCCGTTCAGGGGCGCTAGCCGGGCACATCACGCCCCGGCCGCGCGCGAACCCTCCCCCACCGACGGGTACCTGCGGGACCGCTCGTTCCGCACTCGTGCAACCATCTGCGAACCCGGACCAATCCGCAGCACCAGCAGCACCGAATGCCTGGTGATTCTGTCCGGACGAGATGCCCGCACAGTGGAGGAAGCTGCGTGAACGACGCCGTACGCATCGGCGGTCCCGCCTCGGCGCGACCAGATCTGCAACAGTTGCTCGCCCTGGTGGCCCGCGGTGACCAGGACGCCTTCTCGCGGGTGTACGACGCGGCGTGCGGACCGGTACTCGGCCTGGTCCGGGCCGTGTTGCGGGACCCGGCCCAGTCGGAGGAGGTGACCCAGGAAGTGCTGATCGAGGTGTGGCGCACGGCGGCACGTTTCCAGCCGTCCCGCGGATCGGCCATGACCTGGATCCTGACGCTCGCCCACCGGCGCGCCGTGGACCGCGTCCGGTCGGCGCAGGCGGCCACGGACCGCGAACGGCGGGCCGCGCTGCTGGAGCGGACCCCCGCGTACGACGAGGTCACCGAGCAGGTGGAGGCCAGGCTCGAACGCGAGCAGGTACGGCGGTGCCTCGGCGGACTGACCGAGCTCCAGCGCCAGTCGGTGACCCTCGCGTACTACCGGGGGCTGGCCTACCGCGAAGTGGCCGAACTGCTCTCCGTGCCACTGGGCACGGTCAAGACGAGACTGCGCGACGGGCTCATCCGGCTGCGCGACTGCCTGGGGGTGAGCGCATGACCACCGCTGATCTGCACACGCTGACCGGCGCCTATGTGCTGCACGCGCTGGCGCCCGACGAGCGCGCCGAGTTCGAGCGGCACATGGAGAACTGTCCGTCCTGCGAACAGGAGGTGCGGGAACTCGCCGCGACGGTGAGCAAGTTGGGCATGGCCGCCGCCGTGGTCCCGCCGCCCGCGCTCAAACAGCAGGTGATGCGCAAGATATCCGCCGAGCGCCAGCAGCCGCCGCGCGTCACCCGGCTGCACGCCGGACGGCGCCGCAGCCGCGGGCTGTCCCGCTTCGTGCTGGCGGCCTGTCTCGCCGCGGCCGCGGCCTTCGGCGGGGTCTCCTTCTGGCAGCACCAGGAGGCTCAGGACGCCCGCCGGGCGGCTCAGCGCGCCGAGCAGCAGACGGCCGAACTCGCCGCGGTCCTCGCCGCACCGGACGCCCGGGTCAGCAGCACCAAGCTCCAGGACGGCGGTCGCGGCACGGTCGTCGTCTCCAAGAGCCGCAACCAGGCGGCCTTCCTCGTCTCGGGGCTTCCCAGGCCGCCGGCGGGCAAGGTCTACCAGCTCTGGTTCAACGACGGCGGCACCATGCGGCCGGCGGGACTGATGGACCCGGCCACCGCCGACAACGCGCTCCTGATGGACGGTCCGGTGAACGCGGCCTCCGGCATGGGCGTCACCGTCGAGCCGGCCGGCGGTTCGCCGAAGCCCACCAGCGACCCCGTGGCTCTGATGAACTTCCCCGCCTGAGGAAGGACGGCTCATGAGTGTTGCGGTCATGCTCTTCACCTCCGATCTGCGGGTGCACGACCAGCCGGCGCTGTGCGCCGCCGTGCGCGGCGCGGACGAGGTCGTGCCGTTGTTCGTGGTGGACCGCGGGGTGCAGCGGGCGGGGTTCGCCGTGCCCAACCGCCGCGCCTTTCTGGCGGATTGCCTCGCCTCGCTCGACGCCGGTCTGCGGGAGCGAGGCGGCCGCCTGGTGATCCGTATCGGGGATGTGACCGAGCAGGTGTGCCGGGTCGTCACCGAGACCGGCGCCCGCGCTGTGCACATCGCCGCCGGAGTCAGCGCCTACGCCAAGCGCCGGGAGGAACTGCTGCGCTCGGCGCTGACGGCGGTCCGGTGTGTCCTGCATGTGCACGAGGGCGTCACCACCGCCGTGCCGCCCGGGCAGGTGACACCCGCCGACAGCAACCACCACACGGCGTTCGAGCCGTACTTCGGCAGCTGGACCCGGGCGGGGCTGCGCGCGGTGGTGGCACCGCCGCGCGCCGTGCGGGTCCCCGAGCTTGCGGGCCATCCGCTGCCCCGGCGGACCGCGGTGACCGGGGCGTCGCCCGCGGTCGCCAGGGGCGGTGAGCACGAGGGACGGCAGCGGCTGACCGCCTGGCTCGACCGCGGCGGCGGCATCGAGGGGTACGGGGAGCGGCACGGCGAACTGTCCGGGGACGCCACCTCCCGCCTCTCGCCCCATCTGCACTTCGGCACCCTGTCCGCGGCCGAACTGGTCGGGCGGACACGCGGTTCGGACGGGCCGGGCGCGGAGGCGTTCGTACGGCGGCTGGCACGGCGGGACTTCCACCACCAGGTCCTCGCGGCCCGGCCGGACGCGGCCCACGCCGACTACCGTCCGCGGGGCGACCGGTGGCGCCGGGACGAGAAGGACATCACCGCGTGGAAGGAGGGACGCACCGGCTGCCCCGTCGTGGACGCGGGCATGCGGCAGCTGCTGCACGAGGGCTGGATGCACCACCGCTCCCGGCTGCTCGCGGCGGACTACCTGACGAAGACGCTGTACGTGGACTGGCGCATCGGGGCGCGTCATTTCCTTGATCTGCTGGTCGACGGGGACATCGCCGACAATCAGCTCAACTGGCAGTGGGCCGCGGGCACCGGAACGGAGCCGCGGACGGGCAGGGTCCCCGATCCGCTCGCGTGGGCGCAGCGCCTCGACCCGTACGGCGACCATGTGCGCCGCTGGGTTCCCGAACTCGCCGAGCTGGCCGGGCCCGAGGTGCACCGGCCGTGGGCGCTCGACGATCTGCGGCGTGCCCGGCTCGACTATCCGGAGCCGCTGGTGGACCCGCAGGAGGGCAGGGCACGCTGCGAGCAGGCCCGCGGTCAGGTCTGACCCGGGGCGCTGTCACGAGCCCCCGGGCCCGTGCTCGGGGCCGGTCAGGAAACCGGACCGTCCTTGGTCAGCAGCAACTGCTGGACGTCCAGAGAGCCGGAGCGGAAGCCCGCTTCGGCGTAGGCGAGATAGAAGGTCCACATCCGGCGGAAGGTCTCGTCGAAGCCGAGGGCCTCGACGTCGGCGGCCCGCTCGGTGAAGCGTTCGCGCCACAGCCGCAGGGTCTCCGCGTAGTGCGGTCCGAAACCGTCCCGCGCCGCCACGCGCAGAGCGGTGCAGCCTCCGACGGCCTGCTCGATCGCCTCGATCGACGGCACCATCCCACCGGGGAAGATGTACTTCTGCATCCAGGTGTGCGTGCTGCGGGAGGCGGTCATCCGCTCGTGCGGCATGGTGATGGTCTGGAGGGCGACCCGGCCGCCGGGCGCGAGCAGGCGGTCCAGCGCCATGAAGTAGTCCGGCCAGAACTCCGCGCCGACCGACTCGACGGTCTCCCCGCTCACGATGGCGTCGTAGCGCCCGAGGACGTTGCGGTAGTCACGCAGCAGGACGGTGACCCGGTCCTCGAGACCCGCTCGGCGGATCCGGCGGCGGGCGAGCGACTGCTGCTCCCGCGAGAGCGTCACGGTCAGCACGCGCGCCCCGCGCTGCGCCGCGCGGATGGCCAACTCCCCCCAGCCCGTGCCGATTTCGAGCAGCTGGGTCCCGGCGGTGACGTTCGCCCGGTCGAGCAGACGGTCGATCCTGCGGTGCTGCGCGGCGGCCAGCAGCTGCGGCTCGGCGGGGAATCCGCGGAAGAGGCCGGAGGAGTACGACAGGGTCTCGTCGAGGAAGAGCGCGAACAACTCGTTGGAGAGGTCGAAGTGGTGACTGACGTTTGCCTGGGCGTTCTCGGCGGTGTTGCGGTGCTCGGCGGGCTGCGGGGTCGCCCATGCACCGCGCAGCCGTTGCAGCGTTGCCGGCACGAGTGAGGCGGCGTTCTCGGCGAGCACGGTGAGTACGCCGACGAGGTCACGGGCCTCCCACTCGCCCGCCATGTACGACTCACCGAATCCGATGAGGCCGCTGTGCCCGATGCGCCGGAAGAATCGCTGTGGCTCATGAATCTCCATGAACGGCCCACCCCGCCCGACCGGCTCCCCACCGCCGAGACGCACCCGCAACGGCAGCCTGCCGAGCGCGCGACGCACGAGCCGTTCGGCGACCGCCGTCCGCAGCGGGGACGTCCTGGGCAGGCCGGCCACGTCGGGCCAGCGCCGGGCGTCGACGGGGGCGGTGCGCGGGCGCGCGGGGGACGCTGAGGACACGGACACGGTCACTTCACACCCTCCTGAGGAACATGAACGGGACAAGGCTGTACGAGCAATTCGCGCGAGACCAGGCGAGGTTGAGCCCTGCGGTGCACGGCAGGACGTGAACGGTCGCCGGGTGCCGCATCGAGGGAGCGCCGCACCACGTCCGCCGCGCGCAGATGGGCGACACCGCTGCCCACCATGGCCGTGCGAGACCGGTTGACTGTCATTCCCGCTCCCTCCGAACGGCGTCCGGCACCGTCCTCAGGGTGAATTCGGTGCCGGAGGGGTATCGGATTGGTCGGGATCGATTCGCTGTCCGAGGACGGCCTGTTCCACGGCGAGGCCGAGGACTTGGCAGTCACCGAAGACGTCGGACTCCGCACGCAGGGGGCCGGACAACGCGGCCTCTAGGCTGTCCGGATGCAGCGAACGGAACGGATCATCGGCACGGTCGTCGGTTCGGCGGTCGGTGACGCGCTGGGGGCGCCGTTCGAGTTCCGGGAGGCCGGAGTCTTCCGTACGGAATTCCCCGACGGGGTCGGCCGGATGTGCGGTGGCGGCGGCTGGGACCCCGGCGAGGCGACCGACGACACGCACATGGCCGTGCTGGTGGGGGAATCCCTCGTGGAGCGGAAGGGCCTCGACCTGCCGGACATCTTCGAGCGGTTCCAGCGCTGGGCGGCCGGCGAGCCGAAGGACATCGGTCTCCAGACCGAGGACGTCCTGACGAGCGGCGAACCGTGGGATCTCGCGGCGGCCCTGCACTTCCAGATCACAGGTCGTGCTGCCGGCAACGGCTCCCTGATGCGCGCCTCGACCTCCGCCGTGCACTTCGCGGCGGCGGGCCGCGAGGCCACCATGGCTGCCGCTCGCCGGATCGCCGCCCTCACCCACGGGGACCGGGCCGCCTGGGAGGGCACGGCGATCCTCCATGAGCTGGTCCGCGTGGCTCTGGACGGCGGCGACCCCGTGGCCGCCGTACCGTCCGTGCTTCCCGACGTGGACGCGGCTCACCGCGCACGCTGGTCGACGGTCCTGGCGCCGGACTGGCACCCGGCCGACGCGACGGAGTTCAACGGGGCAGCGTGGCCGTGCCTGGGTTCGGCCCTCTGGGCGCTGCGCACGACGACGTCGTACGAGGCGTCGGTCGCGGCAGCGATCGACCTCGGCGGTGACACCGACACGGTGGCGGCCGTGACGGGCATGCTGTCGGGCGCTGTGTACGGAGCCGGGGCGATCCCCGACCGCTGGGTGGACGCCCTGCATGTACCGCTCCCCGGCTGGGGATCCCGCGTACTACGCGCGCCCGACCTGTCGGCTCTGGCCCAGGCACTGGCCGGCTGACTCCTCAGCCCACCGAGCTGTAGGCAACAACCCCCCGCAGCAACCCCTCCACCGCCTTGCGTGCGTTCTTCGAGACCGTGCTGCCTTCCCTCGGTGCCGCCGCCGCGATCTGGCCCAGTACGTCGATCACCTGCTTCGTCCACCGCACGAAGTCACCCGCCGGCATGTCCGCCTCGCGCAGCACCTCGTCCAGGCTCTTGTCCGACGCCCACTGGTACGCGGCCCAGGCGAAGCCCAGGTCCGGTTCCCGCTGGCCCACGCCCTCCGCCTGGTTGATCTTGAAGTCTTCTTCGAGCGCGTCGAGCCTGCCCCAGATCTGCACCATCTCGCCGAGCGCGACCTTCGCCTTGCCCGCCGGGACCTTCGGGGCCACCGCGTCGTCGGACTGGCGGGCCTCGTAGACCAACGCCGAGACGCACGCGGCCAGTTCGGCAGGGTTGAGCCCCTCCCACACGCCCTCGCGCAGGCACTCGCTCGCCAGCAGGTCGAGCTCGCCGTAGAGCCGGGCGAGACGCTTGCCGTGTTCGGTGACCTCGTCGTCGCGCAGATAGTCCATCTCGGTCAGCAGCGCCACGATCCGGTCGAAGGTGCGGGCGATGGTGTTCGTCCGGCCCTCGATCCGCCGTTCCAGCTGTCGCGTGTCCCGCTGGAGCCGGTGGTAGCGCTCGGCCCAGCGCGCGTGGTCCTCACGCTCGTCGCAGCCGTGGCACGGGTGCGCGCGCAACTCCGAACGCAGCCTGGCGATCTCGCGGTCGTCCGCCGCGGCCGCCCGCTGCTTGCGGTGCCGGTCGGGGACGATGTGGCCCGCCTTGGTGCGCAGCGCGGACGCCAGGTCGCGCCGCGACTGCGGCGACCGCGCGTTGAAGGACTTCGGGATCCGCATCCGCTCCAGCGGCTCCACCGGCACCGGGAAGTCCATCGACGCCAGCCGCTTCACCTGCCGCTCGGCGGTCAGCACCAACGGCCGCGGGCCGTCGTGCTGTTCGAACCCGCGGTGTCCGTTGGTCCGTCCCGCCGGGATGCCCGCGTCGAGCACCAGCGCCAGACCCGCGAACTTGCCCGTCGGCACATGGATGACGTCACCGGGCTTCAGCTTCTCCAGGGAGGACGCCGCAGCGGCCCGCCGCTGGGCCGCGCCCTGCTTCGCCAGCTCGGTCTCGCGGTCCTTGAGTTCGCGGCGCAGCCGCGCGTACTCCTCGAAGTCACCGAGGTGGCAGGTCATGCCCGCGCGGTAGCCCTCCAGGCCCTCTTCGTTCTTCTGGACCTGACGCGAGATACCGACGACGGAGCGGTCCGCCTGGAACTGCGCGAACGACGTCTCCAGCAGCTCGCGCGAGCGGTGCCGCCCGAACTGCTGCACCAGATTGACCGCCATGTTGTACGACGGCCTGAAGCTGGAGCGCAGGGGGTAGGTCCGCGTGCCGGCGAGACCCGCGAGCGCGGCCGGGTCCATGCCGCGCTGCCACAGCACCACGGCATGACCCTCGACATCGATACCGCGCCGCCCCGCGCGCCCCGTCAACTGCGTGTACTCACCGGGCGTGATGTCCGCGTGCTGCTCGCCGTTCCACTTGACGAGCTTCTCCAACACCACGGAACGGGCGGGCATGTTGATGCCCAGCGCCAGCGTCTCCGTGGCGAACACAGCCTTGACCAGGCCACGGACGAAGAGTTCCTCGACGACTTCCTTGAAGGTCGGCAGCATCCCGGCATGGTGCGCGGCAACGCCCCGCTCCAGGCCCTCCAGCCACTCGTAGTAGCCGAGGACGTGCAGGTCCTCCGTGGGAATCGACCCGGTCCGCTCCTCGACGATCTCGCGCACCCGCACCCGCGCATCGTCGTCGTTCAACCGCAGCCCCGCGTACAGGCATTGCTGTACGGCGGCCTCGCAGCCGGCCCGGCTGAAGATGAAGGTGATCGCGGGCAACAGCCCTTCCGCGTCGAGCCGGTCGATGACCTCGGGACGCCCCGGCGTCCAGATCCGGCTGCGCTGACGGCGCTCGCGCTCACGGTCGGCCTCGCGCACCATCTTGCCGCGACGCCGGTCACGCGGGTTGTACGTGCGCTGGTTCTCCATCCGCGCCAGGCGCACCAGGTCGGGATTGACCTCGCGCCGGCCGGTCCCCCGGCCGCCGTGGTCGCTCTCCTCCTCGAACAGGTCGTACATCCGCCGGCCGGCCATGACGTGCTGCCACAGCGGCACGGGCCGGTGCTCGGAGACGATCACCTCGGTGTCGCCACGGACGGTGTCCAGCCAGTCACCGAACTCCTCCGCGTTGGAGACGGTCGCGGAGAGCGACACCAGCGTCACCGACTCGGGGAGGTGGATGATCACTTCCTCCCAGACGGCGCCGCGGAAGCGGTCGGAGAGGTAGTGGACCTCGTCCATCACCACGTAGCCGAGGCCCAGCAGCGACTGCGAGCCCGCGTACAGCATGTTGCGCAGCACCTCGGTGGTCATCACGACCACGGGCGCCTCGGAGTTGATGCTGTTGTCGCCGGTCAGCAGGCCGACCTTGTCCGCGCCGTAGCGCTTGGCCAGGTCGGCGTACTTCTGGTTGGAGAGCGCCTTGATGGGCGTGGTGTAGAAGCATTTGCGGCCCTGCTGAAGGGCCAGGTGGACGGCGAACTCGCCGACGATGGTCTTGCCGGACCCGGTGGGTGCGGCGACGAGCACGCCCTTGCCCGCTTCCAGAGCCTGACAGGCTTCGATCTGGAACGGGTCCAGATCGAATTCGTACATCTCGCGGAAGGGGGCCAGCGCAGTGGCCTCCTCGGCGGCGCGGATGCGGGCGGCGGCGTAGCGCTCAGCGGGAGAGAGGTCCTCGGTCATCTTGTACACGAGCCTACCCGTCAGGTCTGACAGTCACCGCGATCTTTATTCTCCGCCCCGGCGACCCGGCGGGAGGGGTACGCCCGGGCGAAGGCGCCGTACGACATGGCCCGGCGCCCCGCCCGGGACGGCGAAGGGGCCGGACGGAGATTCCGTCCGGCCCCTCACCCTGTCCGTGCCCTCGGCGCGCGACCCCGCGTCTCAGGTGATCCCGCGTCTCAGGTGATGTCGTCGTATCCGTTGAGCCGGTGCGAGCGTCCGCCGTCCGCCTCGCCCGTCGCCTGCTCCGGCAGGGCTCGCGTCGCGGAGACGGGCTCGATCTCGCCGATCTCCTCCGGCGTGAGGTCGAGCTCGGAGGCCTCGTCGGCACCGGGGCCCTTGGCGTCCCGGATGGCCCGGCGGCGGTCGTTGAGCAGCGAGATGCCGGTGGCGACGAAGTACAGCACGGTGATGGGCGCCGCCAGCGCGATCATCGTGAGCGGGTCGGTGCTGGGCGTGGCCAGGGCGGCGAAGACGGTGATGCCCATGATCATGCCGCGCCACCAGCCGAGCATCCGCCGGCCGGTGATGACCCCGCCGAGGTTGAGCAGGACCAGCAGCAGCGGCAGCTCGAAGGCGAGACCGAAGACGATCACCATGCGGGTCACGAGGTCGAGCAGATCGTCCAGCGGCAGCAGGTTGTCCACACCGAACGGCGTGAACTCGATCAGCACCTTCGCGGTGGTCGGCAGCACCTGGTAGGCGAAGTAGCCGCCGCCGAGGAAGAGGGGGAAGCCGGCGCCGACGAAGATCAGCGCGTACTTCTTCTCACTCTTGTGCAGGCCGGGCGCGAGGAAGGCCCACAGCTGGTAGAGCCAGATCGGCGAGGCGAGGACGACACCCGCCATGAGGGAGACCTTCAGCGCGAGGGTGAACGGCGTCAGCAGACCGTTGATGGTGATCTGCGCGCACGTCGTGTCCTCGGGCTTCTTCGCCAGCTCAGAGAAGGAGCTGGGGCAACCCACCGACTCCAGAACGGGCTTGGTGAAGAAGTTGATGATGTCGTTGTAGAAGAAGGCGGCGACGACCGTGATGGCCACGATCGCCAGGAGTCCTTTCGCGAGCCTGTTCCGAAGCTCACGCAGGTGTTCCACGAGGGGCATCCGCCCCTCGGGATCCCTCTCCTGCTTGCGGGCAGACTTGAGCAACCCACGTCCTCATCTCGTGCGGCAGGCCCTCACCGGTGACGGGGCCCTGGGCGGCTCTGTCTCAGCGCTGGGTGGTGTCCGTCGGCTCGGTCACGGGACGCGAGCTGGTCACGTCGCCGGGAGCGGCCTTGATCGTGCGCGGGTTGGCCTGGTCCTGCGGCGTGCCGGGCTGCGGCGGGTCGGCGGGCGCGGGCTGCTGACCGCCCTCCGACTTCATCGCCTTGGCCTCGCTCTTGAGGATGCGGGCGGACTTGCCCAGCGAACGGGCCATGTCCGGAAGCTTCTTGGCGCCGAACAGGAGGATGATGACGACGAGGATCAGGATGATCTCCGGAGCGCCGATCCGTCCGAACATAAGCGTGTACCTTCTCACCGAGGCGGCTGGGGTGGGGCTGGCCTGCTGGTCGGACAGGCGTCCGACCGCCGTGCTGTGTGAGCGATCGTAACCCGGGGGAGTAAACGCAGGGCAATGCCTGTGCATACTCGCCGTTGCGGCCCGTGCCTCGCCGTCTGGGCCGCTGGGAGAAGCCTACCTCCGCGTCCTGCGGCCCCGAAGCCCCTCCCTCACCAGCAGTTCAGCGCAGGGTCTCGCCGGTGCGGGCCATCTCGGTGGCCGCCTTCTCCAGGTCCTCGGCGGCGCGGTTGATCCGCTCCGTGGTGCGGGCGACCTCGTGGCCGAGCCGCTGGGCCTCGACGAACACCCGGATCGCGAGGACCCCGAGGACGGCGATCCCGAGGAAGCCTAGAGCGATGGCGAGCATGGGCCAGAACATGCGCAGAGCCTAGTGCCTCGACCGGCAAACCCCTGCCGGGAGCGGCACTAGACGTTGCGGACGGTGGAGTGGAGCCGCAGCGTGCTCACGCCGCCGCCGGTGAGGAGTTCGACGATCCGCTCCCCCGCCGGCTTGCGGACGGCGGTGCCGCACTCGGGGCAGGTGAAGGAGTAGAAGGTCGTACGGCGGCTGCCGCCGATCGCGAGCCGCAGGGCCCCGGCGGAGAGCTCGAAGCGCGCGCGGCAGTCGGGGCAGCCGGCCTTGAAGAGGACCGGAGCCATCGACGCAGCGAAACCGGATGTCACAGACATGTGGCGCGAATCTCCCTAGTCCTGGCCGTCGTAGGCCGCCAGCGCCTCACGTGCCGCCTGCCGCGCACTGTCCGCGAGGTCCTGGGGCGCGACGATCCGGCCGTCCTGCCCGAGCCGCAGCGCCAGTCGGCGCAGCGACGCCGGGGACGGCGTACGGAGCGTGATGCGCAGACAACCGTCCGCGAGTTCCTCGGCGCTGTCGTGCGGGTAGTACTCCGCCACCCAGCGGCCGCCGGGTCCCACCTCGATGACCACCTCGGGGTCGTCGGCGGACGGCTGGACGAGCCCCTCCGACAGATCCCGCAGTTCGATCTCGGGCGGCGCGGACGGGGCGTCGAGCAGTCTGATCTCGGCGACCCGGTCGAGCCGGAAGGTCCTGCGCGCCTCGGAGAGGCGGCACCAGGCCTCCATGTACGTGTGCCCGACGGCGAACAGCCGGATCGGGTCGACCTCGCGCTCGGTGAGCTCGTCACGCGCGGGCGAGTAGTACCGCAGCCAGAGCCGCCGGCGTTCCGAGATCGCCCGGTCCACCTCGGCGAAGACCCCGCCCTCGGACTCGAAGGTCACGGACAGCCGGGAGCTCGCCCCGGCCACCTCGCCCGCGGCCGCCTCCAGCTTGGCGGTGGCCCGGATCAGTGCCTCGCGGTCGCCCTCGCGCAGCCCGGGCAGCATGGCCACGGCGCGCGCGGCCACCAGCAGCGCGGTCGCCTCGTCGGCCGCGAGCCGCAGCGGCTCGGCGACGTCGTCGGGGTTGTGCCACCAGATGCGGTCGCCGTCGGTGTCGATGTCGAGGAGGTCACCGCCGCGGAAGCTGGTCCCGCACATCGGCAGGACGTCGAGGTCGGAGATCAGCTCGTCCTCGGTGATCCCGAAGGCGCGGGCGACGTCCCCGACGCGGGCGCCGGGGCGCTCGCGCAGATAGGTCACCAGCGAGAGCATCCGTCTGGTCTGATCGATGGCGTTGGCGGCCATGGTCGTAACTGTCCCCCTCAGCCCTTGGCCACGGCGCGCAGCCGGTCCACCACGTCGGCCCGCAGATCCGCGGGCTCCAGGACGACGACATCCGGGCCGAACTCCACCAGCCAGGCATCCAGACCGTGTCCGTACGGAATCTCCAACTCTTCCCAGCCGTCTCCCAGTTCCCGTACCGACGCGGCCCTGGCACGCAGCGGGTAGCCGCAGCCGGTGCGCAGCCGGATCCGGGCGGTGCGGGTCGCGGTCTCCCCCGCCCAGCTCTCCACCGTCTCGCGGACGGTGACGACGTCGGGGACCGGCGCGGTGAAGGAGCCGGCGCGCGAGCGGACCTTGCCGGTGATGCGGGAGAGCCGGAAGACGCGCTCGGCGGCCCGGTCGCGGTCCCAGCCGGCCAGGTACCAGTGGCCGCGCCAGCATTCGAGCGTCCAGGGTTCGACCTGACGCTGCTCGGGGCGTGCGGCGTTCCCCTTGCGGTAGTCGAAGACGACGGGCCTGCGGTGGCGGCAGGCGAGCATCAGCGGCTCGAAGGCGGCTTCGTGCACGGGGATGCGGGGCTCCAGCGCGCTGTGCTGTGCCTCGTAGGAGTCCTCGGCCTCGGGCATGCCCGCCGCGCGCAGCTTCTGGAGAGCGCCGCTGGCCGCTCCGGCGAGCCTGGCCTGCTGCCAGACCTTGGCCGCGAGGCCGAGGGCGGCCGCTTCCTCGGCGTCGAGCGTGATGGCGGGCAGCCGGTTGCTGTCGCGGCGGGCGAGATAGCCGGTGTCACCGTCGAGGTTCTCGACCGTCTCGATGACCAGGCCGAGTTCTCGCAGATCGTCCTTGTCGCGCTCGAACATCCGGTTGAAGGAGTCGTCGGAGCCCGCTTCGAGGTAGGCCTCGATGGATCCGCGCAGTTCGCGCTTACTGAGAGGGCGCCGGGTTCCGAGCAGGCACAGCGCCAGATTCATCAGCCGCTCCGCCTTGGCAATGGCCATCGACGCCCTGCACCTCTTCTGATCGAGTCACTTCCGCCCAGCGACGACCGTACCGCCCCGGGGTGTCGCGGCAAAGCCGAGGGCCCATGCCCCCCAGGGAGCATGGGCCCTTTTCGACCGGAGACGATCAGACGCCGACCAGGTCGCAGACGAAGATCAGCGTCTCGCCCGGGGCGATGACGCCGCCACCGGCGCCGCGGTCGCCGTACGCGAGGTGCGCGGGGATGGTCAGCTGGCGGCGGCCGCCGACCTTCATGCCCTGCACGCCCTCGTCCCAGCCGGCGATGACCTGACCGGCACCGAGCTGGAACTGCAGCGGGGTGCCGCGGTTCCACGAGGCGTCGAACTCCTCGCCGGTGGAGAAGGCCACACCCACGTAGTGGACCTTGACGGTGTCGCCCGCCTTGGCCACCGGACCGTCGCCCTCCCAGATCTCCTTGATCTCCAGGTCGGCCGGCGGCTCGCCACCCGGGAAGTCGATCTCGGGCTTGTCGATGCTCACTGAACTGCTCCTCTAAATGATGAACGGGGCAACCCGGACAGTCTTACACCTTCGTCAGCAGGTCCACGGAGAACACCAGCGTGGAGTTCTTCGGGATGCCCTGCTGCTCCTTGGCACCGAAGGCCTGGTCCGGCGGGATGACCAGCAGGACGCGGCTGCCGACCTTCTTGCCGATCAGACCGTCCTTGAGTCCCTTGAGGGTGACCTGTCCGAGCGGGAAGGTCTGGGTCTTGCCCGTGTCGTACGTGCTGTCGAACTTCTTGCCACCGGCCCACAGGAAGGCCTGGTACTGGACGACGACGCTGTCCTTGTCGGTGAGCGCGGGTCCCGTGCCCTCGATGACGTAGTTCGAGACGAGCTTCTTCGGCGGGTCGGCCTGCTTCGGGAAGGTCATCGTGGGGGCCTTGCCGTCGGTGTTGGTGCCCACCTTCGGCAGGTCGATGTTGTCCTGCGCGACATCCGTGCCCTTGGCGGACGTCGGGATGGTGGTCGCCTTCAGGATGTCGACGACGAAGACCAGCGTGGCGTTGGGCTTGATGTCGCCCTGGCCCTGCGCTCCGTAGCCGAGCTCCGGCGGGATGCCCAGTTCGACGCGGCTGCCGACCTTCTGGCCCTCGAGGCCCTGGTCCCAGCCCTTGATGACCTGGCCGGCGCCGAGGGTCAGATCGAACGGCTGCTTGCGGTCGAAGCTGTTGTCGAAGGGCTTGGTGGAATCCCACGACTGGCCCAGGTAGTTGACCTGGATCGCGTCGCCCTTCTTGACTTTCTGGCCCTTGCCCTCGCTGATGACATTGACCTTCAGCTCCTTGGGCGGATCCCCCTCGCCCTTGGCGAGAGTCGGCTTCTGCCCGAACTTCTCCCCCGCGGTGATCGCGGGCAGTCCGTTCTTCATCGAGGCGGAATCGGAGGCCTTGTCATCGCTGCCGCATGCCACTGACGACAACAGCAGCAGCGGGACGACAAGAAGGCCGGCAAGTCGGCGCACGTGTTCCTCAGATCTCAGACGGCACATTGGGTCCCCGACACTCTAGGGCGTGCCGTGGGCCCCGCACGAGGAACGTACGGGGCCCGAGTCGCGTTCGGCCGACTTGCGGCTACATGCCCGCGATGAGTTTTTCCACCCGGTCGTCGACCGAACGGAACGGGTCCTTGCACAGTACGGTCCGCTGGGCCTGGTCGTTCAGCTTGAGGTGCACCCAGTCGACGGTGAAGTCCCGTCGCTGCTCCTGAGCTCGGCGGATGAAGTCGCCGCGCAGCCGCGCCCTGGTCGTCTGCGGGGGCACGGACTTGCCCTCGAAGATCTTCAGGTCGTTGCAGATCCGGGCCGCCTGGCCCTTCTTCTCCAGGAGGTAGTACAGCCCTCGCCGGCGGTGGATGTCGTGGTAGGCGAGGTCTATCTGCGCGACACGCGGATGCGACATGGTCATGTTGTGCTTGGCCCGGTACCGCTCGATGAGCTTGTACTTCATGACCCAGTCGATCTCGGTGCCGATCCGGTCGAGATCCTCGGCGTCGATCGCGTCCAGCGTGCGGCCCCACAGCTCCAGGACCTGCTCGACGGTGCCGGTGCGGATGCCGCGGCGGTCGACGAAGTCCACGGCCTTCTCGTAGTACTCCCGCTGGACCTCGAGGGCCGAGGCCTCGCGTCCGCTGGCCAGGCGCACCTTGCGCTGGCCGGTGATGTCGTGGCTGACCTCGCGGATCGCCCGGATCGGGTTCTCCAGGGTCAGGTCGCGCATCACGGTGCCGGCCTCGATCATGCGCAGCACCAGGTCGGTGGCGCCGACCTTGAGCAGCATGGTCGTCTCGGACATGTTGGAGTCACCGACGATGACGTGCAGCCGGCGGTAACGCTCGGCGTCCGCGTGCGGTTCGTCCCGGGTGTTGATGATCGGGCGGGAGCGGGTGGTCGCGGAGCTGACACCTTCCCAGATGTGCTCGGCGCGCTGGCTGACGCAGTAGACCGCGCCCCGCGGGGTCTGGAGTACCTTGCCCGCGCCGCAGAGCAGCTGACGGGTGACCAGGAACGGGATGAGGATGTCCGCGAGCCGGGAGAACTCTCCGTGGCGCGCGACGAGATAGTTCTCGTGGCATCCGTAGGAGTTTCCCGCCGAGTCGGTGTTGTTCTTGAACAGATAGACGTCGCCCGCGATTCCCTCCTCGTGCAGGCGGCGTTCGGCGTCGACGAGCAGGCCTTCGAGAATGCGCTCGCCGGCCTTGTCGTGGGTGACCAGTTCGGTCACGTTGTCGCATTCCGGTGTCGCGTATTCCGGATGCGAACCCACGTCGAGGTAGAGGCGGGCGCCGTTCCGCAGGAAGACGTTGCTGCTGCGGCCCCATGAGACAACACGGCGGAAGAGGTAGCGCGCCACTTCGTCAGGTGACAGTCGGCGCTGTCCCCTGAACGTGCACGTGACGCCGTACTCGTTCTCCAGCCCGAAAATGCGGCGGTCCATGTCTGAACATTACGCCTCACGGCCTGAGCTGAAACCGGGTTCGGCAGCACCGTTTCGATCATTTTCCGATGAGCGCGCCATCTCCTTGGTACGCCCGGGAACTGCGAGGACCCGCTGAGTGGTCATCAGAACCAGAAGAGCGGCTATTCCGCCCGCCCCGGCGACGGCGAAGCTCCACGCCGTGCCGCCGAGCTCGACGGCCGGGCCCGCGACCGCGGTGCCGACGGCAGCGCCGACGCCGAACGTCGTCACCAGCCAGGAGAAGGCCTCCGTGACGGTGCCGGTCGGCGCGTGCCGGTCGACGACGATGAAGGCGCAGGCGATCGCGGGGGCGAGGAAGACGCCGGCCAGGGCGCACAGGGCGGTCATGGCGACGACACCGGGGGTGAGCACGAGCGGCAGGTAGCCGAGCGCGAGCAGGGCGACGATGACCCGCAGCCGGCGCTCGGGGGCCCCGGTCCACTGGCGCGCGCCGTAGGCCACGCCGCCGATCAGCGCGCCGAGGCCGAGCGCGGCCATGAGCCAGCCGTAGACCGACTCCTGGCCGTGGTCGTCCGCGTACGCGACTCCGGCGACCGTGATGGAGCCGAGGGCGAGACCGACGAAGAAGAACGCCCCGAGCAGCGCCAGCAGCCCCGGGGAGCGCAGGGCGCCGAGCCAGTGGGCCTCACGGGGCGCCGAGCGCCAGGTGCGGGAGGGCTCCGACAGGACGACGGAGAGGGCGCCGAGTACGCCGATGAGGTTGATGACGAAGAGACCGGCCCCGGCCGACCAGACGGCGACGAGCAGGGTGACCAGCAGCGGGCCGACGGTGAACATCACCTCCTGGGCCACGGCGTCCATGGCGTACGCCCGGTGTACGCGGTCCTCGCGGCCCAGCACGCTCGGCCACAGGGCCCGCAGACCGCCTTCGAGCGGCGGGGTGAAGAGGCCGGCGACGGCGACGGCCGCGTAGGCCAGTGGCAGGGAGCCGATCCCGGCGAGGGCCAGCAGGACCATGCCGAGGGCGGAGACGACGGCCGCGGGCAGCTGGACGCGCGGCTGCCCGTGCAGGTCGACGGCCCGTCCGAGGAGCGGCTGGCCGATGGCGGTGGCGATGCCGTACACGGCGGCGAGCCCGCCGGCGAGGGTGTAGCTCCCACCCTCGGCCCGGGTGAACAGCACGACGGCGACGGGGGCGGTGGCGTTCGGCAGCCGCCCCACGAGCGTCCCGGCCAGCAGCCGGGCGGCGTGCGGGGCCTTGAGTATGTCTGCGTAGCCCGTGGCTCCCGCGGCCATTGCCGCTCCTCTCCTCTCGGCCTGTGCCGAGGTTTTACGTATAACGTACGGCGTCATACGTACCATGTCGACAGTCCGCGGGTCTACCGCTCCGCCCTCGCGGACGGGTGCGGACCCGGCGGACGAGCGGTGCGAGGACGGCGATCGATGTCACAGGGACCCGAGGGACGCGCCCCTCGCCGCGGTTCGCCGCCGGCGGGCGGGGCGGGGGGAGCGACCGCGCCCGCGGCGACACCGGGATCCACTGAGCCGGGGGCGCAGGCCCTCGCGCAGGCGAGTGGCCGGTCCGCGGGCTCCGAGGCGGAGCCCGGCGGCGCACGGCCCACCAGCCGGGACGTCGCACGCGTCGCCGGGGTCTCGCAGGCCACCGTGTCGCTCGTGCTCGGGGACAAGTGGCGGGGCCGGGTCTCCGAGCGGACCGCCGCCACGGTGCGGGACGTCGCCCGGGAACTCGGGTACCGGCCCAATCTCGCCGCACGGAATCTGCGGCTCGGGCGGACCAGGACCGCCCTGCTCGTCGTGCCCGCCCTCACCAACGAGTTCTTCGCCCGGGTCTACACCGGCGCCGCCCGCGTGGCCGCCGAGCACGGCTTCGGTGTGGTCCTCTACCCCTCCCCCGACGGCGTCGGCCCCGCCAGGGACCCCTTCGCGTCCGCCCGCGCGGCCCTGGACGGCGTGATCGCCTCCTCCATGGCCGCCGAAGCCCTCACCGAGATCCGTGGCACGGACCTCCCGCTGGTCATGCTGGACAGCGACCCGTCCGACCCGGGGGCGGCGGCCCATGTGAACCTGGACATCGCCGACGGCATGCGACAGGTGACGGACCATCTGCTGACGCTCGGTCACCGACGCTTCGTCCACCTCGCCTCGGCCGTCTCGTCCTGGACCTTCGACGTACGAGCGGCGGCCCTCGCAGAGGCGCTGGGCGCCGTTCCCGACGCGGTCGTCACCACCGTGCCGGCGCCGCTCGACGTCGGCGGCGCCCGTCAGGCCGCGGAAGCGGCCCTCACCGGCCCCGGGCCCCGCCCCACCGCGCTGATCTGCGACGACGACGTCCTGGCCGCCGGAGCCTGCAAGGCCGTACGCCGGCTGGGGCTGCGGGTGCCCGAGGACGTCTCGGTCACCGGGTTCGACGACCTCGCCCTCGCCACCGCCGTGGAACCGGAGCTCACCACCGTCCGGCTGCCGGCGGAACGGGTCGGCGAGCGCGGTATGTCCGCCCTGCTCGCCGTCCTCACCGGACGGCTCCCGGAGGAGGGCGGGCTGCCGGTCGAACTCGTCACCCGCGGCTCCACCGCGCGCGCTGCCGCCACCCCGTCACCCGCCTGAGCCGGGCACGCCAGGGCGGCACCAACGCCCCACGCAGGGCTGCGCCCCGGTCCGCACGGGCGGGGTCCGGGGCGCAGTCGGTCGTCGTGTCGTCGCAGAGGCAGGCGGGCTACTCCTCGCCGTCCTCCGTCGACTCCTCGTCCGACGGTGCGTCGGTCGGGGTGGAGGCGGCACCGTCCGCCTCCAGCAGCCGGGACAGCTGCCGGCCGACGATGCGCTTGAACTTCCGCTGCTGCGGCCGTGTGCGGTCCAGGACCGCCACCTCGAGGCGCTCCGCCGGGATCTCCCGGTCGTTGCCGTTGGTCTGGTTGGACAGGGCCTGTACGGCCAGCTTCAGCGCCTCCGCCAGGGACATGCCCTCGCGGTGCCGCTGGTCGAGATAGGTGCTGATCTGCTCGGCGTTGCCGCCGACCGCGACCGAGCCGTGCTCGTCCACGATCGATCCGTCGTGCGGCAGCCGGTAGATCTGGTCGCCGTCAGCGGTGGCACCCACCTCGGCGACGACCAGTTCCACCTCGTAGGGCTTCTCGGCCGCGCTGGAGAAGATGGTGCCCAGCGTCTGGGCATAGACGTTGGCCAGCCCTCGGGCCGTCACATCGTCGCGGTCGTAGGTGTATCCGCGGAGGTCGGCGTAGCGCACACCGCCGATGCGGAGGTTCTCGTACTCGTTGTACTTGCCGGCGGCGGCGAAGCCGATCCGGTCGTAGATCTCGCTGAACTTGTGCAGCGCGCGGGACGGGTTCTCACCGACGAAGACGATGCCGTCGGTGTACTGCAGCACAACAAGGCTGCGACCACGGGCGATGCCCTTGCGGGCGTATTCCGCCCGGTCGGCCATGGCCTGCTGGGGTGAGACATAGAACGGCGTCGACACCGGCTATCCGTCCCTTTCTGTCATTGGCGTGAAGGCACTGCCCTGCGGTGGCTGGGGGAGCATCAGAGCAGCGCGGCGCGCGGGCCGTCGGGCTGCTCCAGACGGCGCTCCAGGATCGCGCGGGCGATCTCGGCGGACTCGTCGTCCCCGAGCCTGCGGAAGCCCTCGTCCGTGATGACGGTGACGATGGGGTAGATCCGCCGGGCCACGTCGGGTCCGCCGGTCGCCGAGTCGTCGTCCGCCGCGTCGTACAGCGCCTGGATGACCAGGGTGGTGGCCTGCTGCTCCGTCAGATCGTCGCGGTAGAGCTTCTTCATCGCCCCGCGGGCGAAGATGGAGCCCGAGCCGGTGGCGGCGAAGCCGTGCTCCTCGGAGCGGCCGCCGGTGACGTCGTAGGAGAAGATGCGGCCCTTCTCGCGGTCCACGTCGTACCCCGCGAAGAGCGGGACCACGGCGAGGCCCTGCATGGCCATGCCGAGGTTGCTGCGGATCATGGTGGAGAGCCGGTTGGCCTTGCCCTCCAGGGAGAGCTGGGCGCCCTCCACCTTCTCGAAGTGCTCGAGCTCCAGCTGGAAGAGCTTGACCATCTCCACCGCGAGGCCGGCGGTGCCGGCGATGCCCACGGCCGAGTACTCGTCGGCCGGGAAGACCTTCTCGATGTCGCGCTGCGCGATCATGTTGCCCATCGTGGCCCGGCGGTCACCGGCGAGCACCACACCGCCGGGGAACGTGGTCGCGACGATGGTCGTGCCGTGCGGCGCCTCGATCGCGCCCTGCAGAGGCGGCAGGGTGCGCTTCCCGGGAAGCATCTCCGGTGAGTGCGAGCCCAGGAAGTCCATGAACGAGGAGGACCCGGGCGTCAGGAAGGCTGCCGGCAGACGCCCGGTGCTACGAGGGTTGGCTTCCACGCGTTTCCTTCCGGATTGGCGGCGGCCCGCCATGTCGGGCGCGGGCCGATCTTTCGAACTGTGCACGGACATTACCCGCGCCGTCGCCGGTCATCCGCCCCGGTGCCACCGGCTTTCGCCCACAGCACCAGGACGGACAACCGCGGTTACTCTCCGCCCTTTTGGACGAAGGAACGCACGAAGTCCTCGGCGTTCTCCTCGAGGACGTCGTCGATCTCGTCCAGTACGGAGTCGACGTCGTCGGACAGCTTCTCCTGTCGCTCCTTGAGGTCCTCCGAGGACTGCGCGTCCTGCGCCTGCTCCTCGACCTCCTCCGTCGAACGTGTGGCCTTCTGCTGCCCGCCGCCGGTGTCCTTGGTCGCCATGTCCCTCACCCCGCTCGGTTTGCCCTGACGTGAGTTCGTTCGGTCAAGATCAGACCCTACAAGCAGGGTCCGACATCGGCCCCGCACTTTGCTCAACGTCCGGGGACCACCTCGATGATTCCCGTACGCGACCCATTTCAGCCTCCGGACAGCACCCGGACCAGGTCTTCCGCGGTGCGGCACCGGTCCAGCAGCTCCTTGACGTGGTTGCGAGTACCCCGCAGCGGTTCCAGCGTGGGTACCCGTTGCAGAGAGTCACGGCCGGGGAGATCGAAGATGACCGAGTCCCAGGAGGCCGCGGCGACGTCGTCCGCGTACTGCTCCAGGCAGCGGCCGCGGAAATAGGCCCGGGTGTCCTCAGGAGGCTTCGTCCCGGCCCGTACGACGTCCTGCTCGTCGAGGAGGCGCTTCATCTTCCCGCGGGCCGCCAGACGGTTGTAGAGGCCCTTGTCGTGCCGTACGTCGGCGTACTGGAGGTCCACGAGGTGGAGCCTGGCCGCGTCCCAGCCCAGGCTGTCGCGCCGGCGGTAGCCCTCCATGAGCTCCTTCTTGGCGACCCAGTCCAGCTCTCCCGAGAGGCTCATCGGGTCGTTCTCGAGCCGGTTGAGGGTGTCCTCCCAGCGGATCAGGACGTCCTTGGTCTGCTCGTCGGCATCGGCCCCGAAGCGCTCCTCCACGTACTTCCGGGCCAGCTCGAAGTACTCCATCTGGAGCTGGACGGCGGTGAGTGTCCGGCCGCTGCGCAGCGTGACCAGGCGCTTGAGCGTCGGGTCGTGCGAGACCTGGTGCAGGGTGCGGACCGGCTGCTCGACCGCCAGGTCGACAGCGATGAAGCCGTCCTCGATCATGGAGAGCACCAGGGCCGTGGTGCCCAGCTTCAGATAGGTCGAGATCTCCGACAGGTTCGCGTCGCCGATGATCACATGCAGGCGGCGGTACTTCTCCGCGTCGGAGTGGGGCTCGTCGCGGGTGTTGATGATGGGCCGCTTCAGCGTGGTCTCCAGGCCGACCTCGACCTCGAAGTAGTCCGCGCGCTGGCTGATCTGGAACCCGTGCTCGTGACCGTCCTGGCCGATGCCGACCCGGCCCGCGCCGGTGACGACCTGGCGCGAGACGAAGAACGGCGTCAGGTGGCGCACGATGTCCGAGAACGGGGTCTCCCGCTTCATCAGGTAGTTCTCGTGCGTCCCGTAGGAGGCGCCCTTGTTGTCGGTGTTGTTCTTGTACAGGTGGATCGGCTGGGCGCCGGGGAGCTGGGCCGCGCGCTCGGCGGCCTCGGCCATGATCCGCTCGCCGGCCTTGTCCCACAGGACGGCATCACGCGGATTGGTGATCTCGGGCGAGCTGTACTCGGGGTGCGCGTGGTCGACGTACAGCCGGGCACCGTTCGTGAGGATCACATTGGCCAGGCCGATGTCCTCGTCCGTGAGCTGACTGGAGTCGGCGGCCTCGCGGGCGAGGTCGAAGCCGCGGGCGTCCCGCAGCGGATTCTCCTCCTCGAAGTCCCAGCGGGCGCGCCGCGCCCTGTGCATCGCCGCCGCGTAGGCGTTGACGATCTGGGACGAGGTGAGCATGGCATTGGCGTTCGGGTGGCCCGGAACGGAGATGCCGTACTCCGTCTCGATGCCCATTACTCGCCGTACGGTCATGCGGCCCTCCTTGCCCGGCGGCGCTCCCCTCCGGGAACGGCGCTCAAGTACCGCTGTAGCTCCGGTGCGTGTGCGGTGCCCGTCCCCGCACTGCGCGACTCGGCGGTACCGACGAGCCTAGAACGCCTCTGCGCTGGTGGGGAGATCAATTTCGTCATTGCTCCGGTGTGGCCGAACCTGTCGCGAAAGCAACCGGCTGCGGATGCCCGTCCCCCTGCCCTTCGGCGGGGGGACCTCCAGCATCCGCAGCCGGTCTGCCTTCTACAGGTACTGGCCGGTGTTCGCCACCGTGTCGATGGAACGTCCGGTGTCCGCGCCCTGCTTTCCGGTGACGAGGGTGCGGATGAAGACGATCCGCTCGCCCTTCTTTCCGGAGATCCGGGCCCAGTCGTCCGGGTTGGTGGTGTTCGGCAGGTCCTCGTTCTCCTTGAACTCGTCCACGCATGCCTGGAGGAGGTGGGAGACCCGGAGGCCCTTCTGGTTCTGGTCGAGGAAGGCCTTGATGGCCATCTTCTTGGCCCGGTCGACGATGTTCTGGATCATCGCGCCGGAGTTGAAGTCCTTGAAGTACAGGACTTCCTTGTCGCCGTTGGCGTACGTGACCTCGAGGAAGCGGTTCTCCTCGGTCTCCGCGTACATCTGCTCGACGACCGACTGGATCATCGCGTGCGCCGCGGCGTCCTTGGACCCGCTGTGCTCGGAGAGGTCGTCCGCGTGCAGCGGCAGCGAGGACGTGAGGTACTTCGCGAAGATGTCCTTCGCGGCCTCCGCGTCCGGACGCTCGATCTTGATCTTCACATCGAGGCGGCCGGGGCGCAGGATCGCGGGGTCGATCATGTCCTCGCGGTTGGAGGCGCCGATGACGATGACGTTCTCCAGGCCCTCCACACCGTCGATCTCGGCGAGCAGCTGCGGGACGATGGTGTTCTCCACGTCCGAGCTGACACCGGAGCCACGGGTGCGGAAGAGGGACTCCATCTCGTCGAAGAAGACGATGACGGGGGTGCCCTCGCTGGCCTTCTCACGGGCACGCTGGAAGACGAGGCGGATGTGCCGCTCGGTCTCGCCCACGTACTTGTTGAGGAGCTCGGGGCCCTTGATGTTGAGGAAGTAGCTCTTCCCCGCGGGCTGGCCGGTCACCTCGGCGACCTTCTTGGCAAGGGAGTTGGCGACGGCCTTGGCGATCAGCGTCTTGCCGCAGCCGGGCGGGCCGTAGAGCAGGATGCCCTTCGGCGGCCGCAGTTCGTGCTCCTTGAAGAGGTCCGGATAGAGGTACGGGAGCTCGACCGCGTCGCGGATCATCTCGATCTGGCCGCCCAGACCGCCGATCTTCTCGTAGTCGACGTCCGGGACCTCTTCGAGGACGAGCTCTTCGACCTCGCTCTTGGGAACCACTTCGTAGACGTAGCCGGAGCGGGGTTCGAGCAGGAGGGCGTCACCGGCGCGGATGGTGATGTCCAGCAGCGGCTCGGCGAGCCGCACCACCCGTTCCTCGTCGGTGTGCCCGACCACCAGGGCACGCTCGCCGTCCTCGAGGATCTCCTTGAGGGTGACGATGTCCCCGGCGCGCTCGAACTCCATGGCCTCGACCACATTGAGCGCTTCGTTGAGCATGACTTCCTGGCCGCGCCGGAGCTCGTCGAGCTCGACGCTGGGGCTGACGTTCACCCGGAGCTTGCGGCCCCCGGTGAAGATGTCGCACGTGCCGTCCTCGATGGCCTGCAGGAAGACACCGAAGCCGGCCGGCGGCTGCGCGAGCCGGTCGACCTCCTCCTTGAGGGCCACGATCTGGTCGCGGGCCTCACGGAGCGTGTTGGCGAGCCGCTCGTTCTGAGCGGACACGCCGGCCAGGTTCGTCTGCAACTCGACGATCCGCTCTTCGAGAATCCTCGTATGACGCGGAGAGTCGGCGAGCTTGCGGCGCAGGACGGCGATTTCCTGCTCGAGATAGGCAACCTGACCGGCGGGGTCCTCAGACCCTCGCCCCGGCCGGATGCCGCGGTTGATGTCGTCGTCGTGGGCTGCCACGGTCCTCACCTCCTCCAAGGGGAGCTGGACGCTTCCTGACCCTACCTGGGCGGGTGGTGATTGAAACCCCTAGATCACAAAGACGGTAGGGGTGTGTCCGATCTTCACCCTTGCGCTCTCCCTCACGCCAGGGGAATACCCACCCATCAACATCGGAAAGCGGCCGGAGGTATCGTCGAAGTGTTCAACACCCGTCAGGGCTGGCGCGACTTGCTTCACATTGCTACACCCGACGAAGGAAACGGCAGGAGAAATGACCGTGCAGCACGAGGCTCCGCCCGAAGGCACCGCAGACGCCCTGGAGGTCTGGATCGACCAGGACCTCTGCACCGGGGACGGGATCTGCGCGCAGTACGCCCCGGAGGTCTTCGAGCTCGACATCGACGGGCTCGCGTATGTGAAGAGCGGGGACGACGAACTGCTGCAGAACCCCGGCGCCACAACCCCCGTACCGCTGCCGCTGCTGAACGACGTCGTGGACTCCGCCAAGGAGTGCCCGGGCGACTGCATCCATGTACGCCGCGTTTCGGACAGGGTCGAGGTCTACGGCCCCGACGCACCGTGACGGATCATCCACCGGCTGCTCGGCGGCGGACACTCAGCGTGCCGGATCACGCACCCGCTGCCGAGTTTTGCGCGGAGCGAACGAACTTACCGCCCTGCCACCGCCACTTGACCTTCTCCTGCACGTCGGGGCAGCAGCTCGGCACGTCCGGCGCGGAGTAGCCGAGCAGGGTGGCGGTGATCGCTCCGTCACGCACGGCGAAGTCCCCCACGCTGAGCTTCTGCGCGGGCTCCACGAGCGTGGCCACCACCCTGGGGCCCGCGCCCCGGGCACCGGCCAGGACGTAGACGCCGCTCGGCGGGGTCCCGGAGCCCGCGTCGCAGCGGGCCGCCACCACCGTCTCGGGGTTGCCGTCGCCGTCCAGGTCGCCGGAGGCGCGCGCGGTGACGAGGGGCTTCACGGAGCCGCACCGCAGCGGCAGCTCGACCGCGGCCGGATCGGGGGCGGGAGCGGCCGCCACGGCGGTGCCCGAGTTCGTCCGGGGCCCCGGCTGTGAGGCGGTCGCCGCCCTCGGCTGAAGGAGTCCGGCGGCCGCGACGACCGCGGCCATCGCGGTCGCGGTGGCCAGCCAGTGCACCGGCCGGGCGTGGGTGTGCGCGAGGTCCGGGACCGCGGAGGTCTGCACGCGTGAAGTCTCCTGTGACTGCGGAGCCGGCCAGGGGTCGGCGGCGGGAGAGGGAGGTCTGCATCGTGCCATACGTCACAGTGGCGCGGAACAGCGGGGTCCTGCCGCGCAGGTCAAGAAATCGTGCGGGAACGGGGGCGGCAACGCGAAGACGCCGCCGCCGAGTTCCCGAATGCGATCGGGGAACTCGGCGACGGCGTCCTGACGTTGTCACGGGAACCGGCACTCCGCGAGTGCCTGCCGGCCGGCGGCCTCAGCCCTTGTTGGGGCCCTCGTAGTCCTCGCCGTACGCGCCCTTGGCGGGCCGGCGGCGGCGCATCGGGGGCTCGACACCGTCGGCCAGGCGGCGCGCGGTGACCAGGAAGCCGGTGTGGCCGATCATCCGGTGGTCCGGGCGGACGGCCAGACCCTCGACGTGCCAGTTGCGGATCATGGACTCCCAGGGCTGCGGCTCGGCGAAGCACCCGATCTCGCGGATGGACTCCACCGTGCGCGCGAGCTGCGTGGTGGTCGCCACGTAGCAGCACAGGATGCCGCCCGGGACGAGCGCCTTGGAGACGGCCTCCAGGCACTCCCAGGGGGCGAGCATGTCCAGGATGACGCGGTCGACGTCGGCGTCGGTCAGATTGTCCTGGAGGTCGCCCACGGTGAGCTGCCAGGCGGGGTGCGGACCGCCGAAGTAGCGCTCCACGTTCTGCTGGGCGATCTCGGCGAAGTCCTCGCGGCGCTCGTAGGAGTGCAGCATTCCGTGGTCGCCGATGGCGCGCAGCAGGAAGGCGCTGAGCGAGCCGGAGCCCACCCCGGCCTCGACGACGCGCGCGCCGGCGAAGATGTCGGCGAAGGCCAGGATCTGCCCCGCGTCCTTGGGGTAGACCACGGCGGCGCCGCGGGGCATGGACAGGACGTAGTCGGGGAGCAGGGGGCGCAGCGCGAGGTAGGCGACGTTTCCCGTGGTACGGACAACACTGCCCTCAGGAGCGCCGATCAGCTCGTCGTGCGGGAAGGACCCCTTGTGGGTGTGAAAGTTCTTCCCGGCCTCGAGCGTGAACGTGTAGTGGCGTCCCTTGGGATCGGTGAGCTGGACCTGGTCCCCGACCTTGAAGGGCCCGCGTCGGCGGGCGGCACCGGTCGGTTCGGACATGTGACCAGCCTACCGGCCCCGACGGGGCCCGGGGACCACGGCGGGGGCCCGCTGCCGGGCCACCGCCTCATGATCGACAAACCCCCGGGAGCCGAGGCCGGCCCCGGGAGTGGCCGGAACCTGTCGCCCTGTCGTGCCCGGCCGGCCGTCAGCCCTGGGGGCGGGCCATGGCCGCGACGAAAGCGCGCTCGACGTCCGCCGTCGACAGGACGCCGTAGATCTCGCCGCTCTTCTCCACCACCAGGTACTCGGTGGCGGGGGTCGCGCGCAGGCGGTCGAGGAGTGCCTCACCGGCCAGTTCGGCGGGGACCCGCATGCCTTCCGTGAGGTCCTGGGCCAGTCCGCTGACCGCGACCCAGGGCCGGCGGTGCTCGGGGACGCCCACGATCGCGGCCTCCCGCACCAGGCCGGTCGGGTCGCCGTGACCGTCCACGACGACGAGGGCGCGGGCACCGGCCTCGTTGGCCCGGCGCAGTGCCTCGGAGAGCGGTGTCGTGGACTCCACCGGCACGGCCCGCCTGGTCAGGGTGCGCGCCTCCAGCTCGGGCAGGTGCTCGCGCAGCCGGGCCATGCGCAGGCTGTTGCCGGCTCCGGTCCAGATGATCGCCGCGAGGATCGCCGCCAGCAGGGCGTCGGTGACGGTCTCCATGCCGCCGATGTCCTCGGTGGCATTGCCGAGGGCGCCGGTGTGGGTCAGCAACGGGAGGCCGATGAGGACGGCGACGGCGAGCGCCCGGCCGACCCAGGCGGCCGCGATGGTGCCGCTCATCGGCTTGCCGGTGATCTTCCAGACGACGGCCCGCAGCATCCGGCCGCCGTCCAGCGGCAGTCCGGGCAGCAGATTGAAGGCGGCGACGATCAGGTTGGAGATCATCAGCCCGGCGAGCAGGACGCCGGGGACCGTGCCGGGATCGACGGCGAACATGCCCAGGTAGAAGACAGCCGCAAGGATCAGTGAGAGCAGCGGTCCGACGAAGGCGAGGATGAACTCCCGGCCCGGCGTCTCCGATTCCTTCTCGATCTCCGACACCCCGCCGAAGAACTGGAGCTGGATGCGGCGGACCGGCAGCTTGAAGCGCAGTGCCGCGACGGTGTGCGCCAGCTCGTGCACGAGCACGGAGGCGTAGAAGGCGACCGCGAAGAAGAGCGAGACCAGATAGCGGGCGCCGCCGAGCTCCGGCAGCACGCGGTCGAGCTGGCCGCCGAACACCCAGGTGATGAGGGCGGCCACGATGAACCAGCTGGGGGCGACGTAGACCGGCACACCGAAGGGACGGCCCATCAGGATTCCGCCGCCCGGGCCGTCGGAGCGCTTCCGCTTGCCGCCACCGGGTCCGGCTCCCCCGCCGTCCGTCCGGGCGCGGCCGCGCTCGTCGCCCGTGTCGTCCTCGTTCACGTGTTCCCTTCGTCGCGGGATTGCCGATGCATCGTTCGTTCGATCATGCAGTGCTCAGGGTCTGAGGTCGATGGTATTGCGCTCGCTGTCAGTGGCGGGTCGTAGGGTCTGCGTCATGAGTACGAGTCAGGAGCCGATGCCGGCCCGGCAGCCCGCGTCACTGTCGCCCTCGCGGGCGAGCGACTTCATGCAGTGTCCCCTGCTGTACCGGTTCCGGGTGATCGACAGGCTGCCCGAGAAGCCGAGCGAGGCGGCCACGCGCGGCACCCTGGTCCATGCGGTCCTGGAGCGGCTCTTCGACGCACCCGCCGCGGAGCGCACCGCTCCGCGCGCGAAGGCCCTGATCCCGGGCCAGTGGGACCGGCTGCTGGAGAACCGGCCGGAGCTCAGCGAACTGTTCGACGCGGACGAGGGCGGCGAGCAGCTGTCGCGCTGGCTGGGCGAGGCCGAGTCGCTGGTGGAGCGGTGGTTCTCGCTGGAGGACCCGACGCGGCTGGAGCCGGCGGAGCGGGAGATGTTCGTCGAGACCGAGCTGGAGTCGGGCCTGCGGCTGCGCGGTGTCATCGACCGCGTGGACGTCGCGCCCACCGGCGAGGTGCGGATCGTGGACTACAAGACGGGCAAGGCCCCGCGCCCGGAGTACAGCGAGGGCGCGCTGTTCCAGATGAAGTTCTACGCCCTGGTGATCTGGCGGCTGAAGCAGGTCGTCCCCCGCCGGCTCCAGCTGGTGTACCTGGGCAGCGGTGACGTCCTCACCTACGACCCGGTCCCGGCGGATCTGGAGCGCATGGAGCGCAAGCTGCTGGCGCTGTGGGAGGCGATCAGGCTCGCGACGGAGACGGGCGACTGGCGGCCGCGGCCGACGAAGCTGTGCGGCTGGTGCGACCACCAGGCGGTGTGTCCGGAATTCGGCGGTACTCCCCCGGTATATCCGCTGAGCATTTCCCCGGCCGACTCGCCGGAGGATGGTCAGGGCAGAATGGGCCCGGACCGAATGTAGAGGAGTTCCCGTGGCTATCCGCGTCCTGCTGGTCGACGACCAGCCGCTGCTGCGTACCGGTTTCCGGATGATCCTGGAGGCCGAGCAGGACATCGCGGTCGTCGGCGAGGCCGGGGACGGTCTTCAGGCGCTCGACCAGGTGCGGGCGCTTCAGCCCGACGTCGTTCTGATGGACATCCGGATGCCCCGGATGGACGGGGTCGAGGCGACCCGGCAGATCACCGGTCCGGGGCGGGACGGCCCGGCCAAGGTGCTCGTGCTGACCACTTTCGATCTCGACGAGTACGTGGTGGAGGCCCTGCGGGCCGGCGCCAGCGGCTTCCTGCTGAAGGACGCACCCGCCAATGAGCTGGTGCAGGCGATCCGGGTGGTCGCGGCGGGCGAGGCGATGCTGGCCCCGAGCATCACCCGCAGGCTCCTCGACAAGTACGCGGACCATCTCCCCTCCGGCGAGGAGGCGGTGCCGGACACCCTGCACACGCTGACCGAGCGCGAGGTGGAGGTCCTCAAGCTGGTCGCGCGGGGCCTGTCCAACGCGGAGATCGCGGCGGACCTGTTCGTGAGCGAGACCACCGTCAAGACGCATGTGGGCCATGTGCTCACCAAGCTGAGCCTGCGCGACCGGGTGCAGGCAGCGGTCTATGCGTACGAGAGCGGTCTGGTGCGCCCCGGGGCACAGTAGGCGCTCCCCCACCGCGGTCGAGGCGCGCGATCGACCGGGCGGGGCAGGACATGCGAAAGGCGGCGGGCAGATGCCCGCCGCCTTTCGTTTCCACCGGATACCGCGGGGGTCAGGAGCCGCTGCCCCGGCCGAGCTCCCACAGCTGCATGTCGGAGCTGGCGTTGAGCAGGCTCTCCACACCGGTCACGCCGGTGCGGGCGGCGACGTACTGCTTGCCCTGCCACAGCGGCAGCACGGGCACGTCGTCGGCGACGATGTCCTGGATCTTGTTGAAGGCGGTGGAGGCCGCGGTGCGGTCGGCCTCGCGGCGCGACTGCGGGATGAGGCCGCGGGCGACGGTGCTCACGTACGGGCTGTTGAGGAAGTTGCCCTTGTCGAGGAACGGCGCGATGTAGTTGTCCGGGTCCGGGAAGTCGGGGAACCAGCCGAGGCCGTAGACGGGGTAGTCACCGCGCTTCTGGGCGGGGCGGAACTTGCTCCACTCCGTGCCCTCGATGCTGACCGAGAACAGCTTGCTGCCGTTCAGCTGGTCACGGAGGACCTCGAACTCCTTGGCGGTGCCCGCACCGTAGTGGTCGGTCGTGTAGTGGAGCTTCAGCTTCACCGGCGTCTTGATGCCGGCCTCGTCCAGGATCTCGGCGGCGTTCGTACGGCTCGGCTCGCCGTACTTGTTGTAGAACGAGTTGGTGTGCGCGCCGATGCTCTTCGGGATGAGCGAGTAGAGCGGCTCGGCGGTGGCGCCGTAGACCTGGCCGGCGATCTGGCCGCGGTCGACGACAGCGGCCATGGCCTGGCGGACCGCCTTGTCCTTCACCGACGGGTCGTTGGTGTTGAAGGCGAGGTAGCGGATGGAGAGCCCGGGCATCTCGGTGAGCTCGATGCCCTCCTTCGGGCTGTCCGTCATCTCCTTGATCTGCTCCGGGGCCATCTCGCGCGTCATGACGTCGATGTCGCCGGCTTCCAGGGCCTTGCCCATCGCATCGGCGTCCGGGAACAGCCGCAGCTCGACCTTGTCGTTGTGGAGCTTGATGTCGCCCTTGTACGAGTCGTTCTTGCTGAAGACGACCTTGGTGATCTTGTCACCCTCGGTCTCGGTCTTCATCGTGTACGGCCCGGAACCGTCGACCTGGAAGCCCTCGCGGAGCTTCTTGGCCTCGTAGTTCTTCTTGCTGATGATCGCCGCGGCCGGCGTCGAGAGCTTGAAGGGGAAGGTCGCGTCCGGCGTCGCGAGGTGGAAGACGACCTCGTCGTCACCGTTGGTCTCGATGGTGTCGATGTTGTTCAGCAGGGCCGCGGTGCCGTTGTCGGTGTCGATGTCGAGCACGCGCTGGATGGAGAACTTCACATCCTCGGCCGTGACGTCGGTGCCGTCGGCGAACTTCAGGCCGTCGCGCAGCTTGCAGCGGTAGCTCTCGCTCGCGTTGTCGGTGAAGGAACACGACTGGGCGGCGTCCGGCACGGGCTCGCCGCCGCCGCGCGGGGCGTGCATCAGCGTCTGCACGGTCTGGCGCAGTACGTTCCAGGCGCCGGTGTCGTAGGCGTAGGCCGGGTCGAGCGGGGCAGGAGCGTCCTCGGTGGCGATGAACTGGTCCGTGGTGCCGACGACGATGGCGTCGCCGCCACCGGAGCCGCCCTCCGTGCTGCCGCAGGCGACGAGCACGGGCGCGAGCATGCCGGCCAAGGCCGGCAGCACCAAAGTCTTGCGGTTCATCCTGGACGTTCTCCCTCATCCGGCACTGGGATACAGCGGTGTGTACGGGAGACTCCGCCGCGGCCGCCCGGTCGGGGCGGTTTCGAACGGTCCGGGAAACAGGACGATCGGTCCTGTGTTCGCGGCGGTTGTGCGACCGCCGGGGCGCATCGGGGTTGCGGCGAAGTTCTCGCGAAGAGATTAGTCGGCAACGCCACGAAAGCTTGACCGGGCCCGAGTTGGGCCGTATTCGCTGAGTGATCGGTTATGCCTGTGAGTGGATGGTCACGTCACGGAATGTTTCGTACACCACTCCACCAATGCGGACACAAGGGCACAGCCGGACCGGTGTGGCGGGGCTGCCAGAGGGGCCGGAAGCACCCGATCCAGGACACCCACAGTGACGAACGTCACCTGCCAGAGTCCCTTGACCGCCCCGGGAAAGGGGCCGGAGCGATCATCGAAAACCCCGGTCCACCGTCACCCGGAGTTTCCTCTGCATTCAGCGGGAACTCCGGGACACTTCGAGAAACACGGACCGTACACGCATCAGTTCATTGTGGTGATGAGTGTGCGCAGAAAGCCGAGGTCGACTTCTTCGAGCGAGCGGACGACGACCCTGCCCACGGCGGGCGGGATGGGCGCCACGGACGGTACGGCGACCACCCGGCAGCCGGCCGCCTCCGCCGAGGCCACACCGGTCGCCGTGTCCTCGATGACGGCGCATCTCGCGGGCTCCGCGCCGAGGCCGCGTGCGGCCAGGAGGTACGGGTCGGGGTGCGGCTTGGTCCGCGGGACCTCGTCACCGGCGACGGAGAGCGCGAAGTTCTTCGGCCCGAGCGAGGCCAGCACGCGGTCGATGATGCGCCGGTGCGAGGCGGAGACCAGCGCGGTGGGCACCCCCTGTGCGGCCAGCTCGGCGAGCAGCCGCTCCGCGCCCGGCATGAGCGGCACACCACGGCCGATACGCGCCTCGAAGCGGTCGTTCAGGAGCACGGTCAGCTCGGCCATGGTGATGTCGGCGCCCGTCGCCTCGATGAGGTAGCCGGCGCTGCGCGTCATGGGGCCGCCGACCACCACGTCCCGCCATGCCTCGTCGAGCTCGTGACCGAGATCCGCGAAGACCTCCACCTCCGCGTCCCACCAGAATCCTTCGGTGTCCACGAGGGTGCCGTCCATGTCGAGGAGAACGGCCTGAAGGGCAGACCCTTCCGCCGTACGGGTCAAGGACGCGGGGACCGTGCTGGTCATCGGCACACCTCCGTGAGGGACGAGAAGGCCGGCCACCTTTCCCTGCGGCTATTCCCGCGGGGAGAGACGACCGGCCTGCACTGGACCGACCAGTGTACGACTCGTCCGGCGAACATGCGCGGAAAGGACGTCCAACGCGCGGTGACGCGCTGTGCGCCGTCTATCGCGCGTTGAAGTACTTCGCCTCCGGGTGGTGGATGACGATCGCGTCCGTGGACTGCTCGGGGTGGAGCTGGAACTCCTCGGAGAGCTCGACGCCGATGCGCTCGGGCTCCAGCAGCTGGGCGATCTTCGCCCGGTCCTCCAGGTCCGGGCACGCCCCGTAACCGAGCGAGAACCGTGCGCCGCGGTACTTCAGCGCGAACATGTCCTCCACCTCCGCCGGGTCCTCGCCGCCGAAGCCGAGCTCGGAGCGGACCCGGGCGTGCCAGTACTCCGCCAGCGCCTCCGCGAGCTGGACGGACAGTCCGTGCAGCTCCAGGTAGTCGCGATAGGAGTCCGAGCCGAAGAGCTCCGCCGTCGCCTCACCGATCTTCGATCCGACGGTGACGACCTGGAGGCCGACGACGTCCCGCTCGCCGGACTCCTCCGGACGGAAGAAGTCCGCGAGACACAGACGGCGGCCGCGGCGCTGGCGGGGGAAGGAGAAGCGGGTGCGTTCCGAGCCGTCCTCGTTCAGCAGGATCAGGTCGTCGCCCTTGGAGACGCAGGGGAAGTAGCCGTAGACCACGGCCGCCTCCAGCAGGTTGCGGGTGTGCAGCTGGTCCAGCCAGCCCCGCAGCCGCGGCCGGCCCTCGCTCTCCACCAGCTCCTGGTACGAGGGACCGTCACCGGCGCGCGCCTCCTTCAGGCCCCACTGGCCCTTGAAGAGGGCGCCCTCGTCCAGCCAGGAGGCGTACTCCTTCAGCTGGATGCCCTTGATCACCCGGGTGCCCCAGAAGGGCGGTTCGGGGACCGGGTTGTCGACGGCGACGTCGGAGCGTACGGCCCCTTCCTCGGGGCGGTCCTCGACGACGGCGTTCGTGGTGGCCCGCACACGGCGCTGCTTGAGGTCCGGGAGCGTGGCGCCGGGGACGCCGCGCTTGACGGCGATGAGGGCGTCCATCAGCCGCAGGCCCTCGAACGCGTCGCGGGCGTAGCGGACTTCGCCCTCGTAGATCTCGTGGAGGTCCTGTTCGACGTAGGCCCGGGTCAGGGCGGCACCACCGAGGATGACCGGGTAGTCGGCGGCCATCTTGCGCTGGTTGAGCTCCTCCAGGTTCTCCTTCATGATCACCGTGGACTTCACCAGCAGGCCGGACATGCCGATGACATCCGCCCGGTGCTCCTCCGCCGCCTCCAGGATCGCCGAGACCGGCTGCTTGATACCGAGGTTGACGACGTTGTAGCCGTTGTTGGACAGGATGATGTCGACGAGGTTCTTGCCGATGTCGTGGACGTCGCCGCGGACGGTCGCCAGCACGATGGTGCCCTTGCCGTCGTCGTCCGTCTTCTCCATGTGGGGTTCGAGGTAGGCGACGGCGTTCTTCATGACCTCCGCGGACTGGAGCACGAACGGCAGCTGCATCTGGCCGGAGCCGAAGAGTTCACCGACGACCTTCATGCCCTCCAGCAGCGTGTCGTTCACGATGTCCAGCGCGGGCCGGTCCTGGAGCGCCTCGTCGAGGTCCGCGTCCAGGCCGTTCTTCTCGCCGTCGATGATGCGCCGCTTGAGCCGCTCGTCCAGCGGCAGCGCGAGCAGCTCCTCGGTCTTGCCCGCCTTCATCGACTTGGTGTTGACGCCTTCGAAGAGGGCCATCAGCTTCTGCAGCGGGTCGTAGCCCTCGGCGCGACGGTCGTGGATCAGGTCGAGGGCGGTCTGCACCTGCTCGTCGTCGAAGCGCGCGATGGGCAGGATCTTCGACGCGTGCACGATCGCCGAGTCCAGGCCCGCCTTGACGCACTCGTCCAGGAAGACGGAGTTCAGCAGGATCCGGGCGGCCGGGTTGAGGCCGAAGGAGATGTTGGACAGGCCCAGCGTGGTCTGCACGTCCGGGCGCCGGCGCTTGAGTTCGCGGATGGCCTCGATGGTGGCGATGCCGTCCTTGCGGGACTCCTCCTGACCGGTGCAGATGGTGAAGGTCAGGGTGTCGATGAGGATGTCCGACTCGTGGATGCCCCAGTTCCCCGTGAGGTCCTCGATGAGCCGCTCGGCGATGGCGACCTTGTGCTCGACGGTGCGGGCCTGGCCCTCCTCGTCGATGGTGAGAGCGATGAGGGCGGCGCCGTGCTCCTGCGCCAGCGCGGTGACCTTGGCGAAGCGGGACTCCGGTCCGTCACCGTCCTCGTAGTTGACCGAGTTGATGACCGCGCGGCCGCCGAGCTTCTCCAGTCCGGCCCGGATCACCGGGACTTCGGTGGAGTCGAGCACGATCGGCAGGGTGGAGGCGGTGGCGAAGCGGCCCGCCAGCTCCTCCATGTCGGCGACGCCGTCGCGGCCGACGTAGTCGACGCACAGGTCCAGCATGTGTGCGCCCTCGCGGATCTGGTCGCGGGCCATCTCGACGCAGTCGTCCCAGCGGGCGTCCAGCATGGCCTCGCGGAACTTCTTCGATCCGTTGGCGTTCGTGCGCTCGCCGATCGCCATGTACGCGGTGTCCTGACGGAACGGAACCGTCTGGTACAGGGAGGCGGCGCCCGGCTCCGGGCGAGGGCTGCGGTCGGTCGGCGCGAGGTCGCGGACGCGCTCGACGACCTGGCGCAGGTGCTCCGGCGTCGTACCGCAGCAGCCGCCGACGAGGGAGAGGCCGTACTCGCGCACGAACGTCTCCTGCGCGTCGGCGAGTTCGCCGGCCGACAGCGGGTAGTGGGCGCCGTCCTTGCCCAGGACCGGCAGACCGGCGTTCGGCATGCAGGAGAGCGGGATACGGGAGTGGCGCGCGAGATAGCGCAGGTGCTCGCTCATCTCGGCCGGCCCGGTGGCGCAGTTCAGACCGATCATGTCGATGCCGAGCGGCTCCAGCGCGGTGAGCGCGGCACCGATCTCCGAGCCGAGAAGCATGGTGCCGGTCGTCTCGACCGTGACGGAGCAGATGAGGGGGAGGTTCGTGCCCGTGGCGTCCAGGGCCCGGCGGGCGCCGATGACGGCGGCCTTCGTCTGGAGGAGGTCCTGGGTCGTCTCCACCAGGAGGGCGTCCGCGCCTCCGGCGATCATGCCCTCGGCGTTCTGCTGGTAGGCGTCGCGCAGTTTCGTGTAGGGGGCATGGCCCAGCGTCGGCAGCTTGGTGCCCGGGCCCATGGAGCCGAGCACCCAGCGCTGCTGTCCGGTGGACGCGGTGAACTCGTCGGCGACCTCGCGGGCGATGCGGGCACCGGACTCGGAGAGCTCGTGGACCCGCTCGGGAATGTCGTACTCGCCCAGCGCGGCGAGGTTCGCGCCGAAGGTGTTCGTCTCGACGCAGTCGACGCCCACCTCGAAGTAGGCCGAATGGACGGTGCGGACGATGTCCGGGCGCGTCACATTGAGGATCTCGTTGCAGCCTTCGAGGTCCTGGAAGTCCTCGAGCGTCGGGTCCTGGGCCTGGAGCATCGTGCCCATCGCGCCGTCCGCGACGACGACGCGCGTGGCCAGGGCCTCGCGGAGGGCTTCGATTCGGGTCCGGCTGTCAGCGGAAGGGGTCGGCGACGAGGCCATGGATGAGCTCCCTGGGATGCGACGGCTGTCGGCTTTGCGCCCCCGGTGGAGGGCGCACGGACTTCAGACTAGCCGGGCGGACCCCATCGGGGCGGGAGCGTCCCACGACGCGGACGGACCGGTCGGGCCGCGAGGGCTTTCCGCATCCTGTCGGCCACGAGATACTCACTCGGCGGTCACCAAGGTCGGCATCGACCGATAGTGTTCAGCATTGTCGAACCGCTGTGAAGAAGGGCACGAGGCGATGGCGAAAAATATCCAGTCGCTCGAGCGTGCGGCGGCGATGCTGCGACTGCTCGCCGGCGGGGAACGCCGGCTGGGCCTGTCGGACATCGCCTCCTCGCTGGATCTGGCCAAGGGCACCGCGCACGGCATCCTCCGGACCCTCCAGGCCGAGGGCTTCGTCGAGCAGGACCCGGCGTCCGGCCGCTACCAGCTGGGGGCCGAGCTGCTGCGGCTCGGGAACAGCTATCTCGACGTCCACGAGTTGAGGGCCCGGGCCCTCGTGTGGACGGACGACCTGGCCCGCTCCAGTGGCGAGAGCGTCCACCTCGGCGTGGTGCACCAGCACGGTGTGCTGATCGTCCACCACGTCTTCCGGCCGGACGACAGCCGCCAGGTCCTGGAAGTGGGGGCCATGCAGCCGCTGCACTCCACCGCGCTGGGCAAGGTGCTGTCGGCCTACGACCCGGTGGCGCACTCGGAGGCGCTGGAGGTGGACCGCAAGGCCTTCACCCCGCGGACCGTCACCGACCTGGCCGGATTCGAGTCGGTGCTCGACCACACCCGCGCGCGCGGGTGGGCGGCCGACCTGGAGGAGACCTGGGAGGGCGTCGCCTCCGTCGCCGCCCCCATCCACGACCGCCGCCGGATGCCGGTGGGGGCCATCGCCATCACGGGCGCCGTGGAGCGGCTGTGCAAGGACGACGAGGTGCGGTCCGAGCTGATCGCGGCGGTGCGGGACTGCGCCCGTTCGGTGTCACGCGACCTCGGCGCCGGGCGTTTCTGACCGTTTTGAGCGCAGCATCGGTAACGATACGGTTTTCGGCCACTCACCCCTTGACGCGCTGTTAACCGGAGGGCAAAACTGCCGTTCATCGGTCGGCATTGTCGAACACCTACCGGCAATACGCGCTAGAGTGTGGCAGTGCCAGGGCCGACAAACGCTCTCACCTGAGGGCGCGGACCGCGGAGGGACCCGAGGTCCGCTTTCCCTGGACGAAGGACAAAGGAGTCGCGGGTGTCCAGCTCCGACATCTTCATCGGCGAGCTCATAGGTACCGCCGTACTCATCCTGCTCGGTGGCGGCGTGGTCGCCGCCGTCGTACTCAAGCGCTCGAAGGCCCAGAACGCCGGCTGGCTGGCGATCACCTTCGGGTGGGGATTCGCGGTCATGACCGCGGTCTACATGACGGGCACGCTCTCCGGCGCCCATCTCAACCCGGCGGTCACGGTCGGAATCGCGATCAAGGACGGGGACTGGAGCAACGTCCCGGTCTACTTCGCCGGACAGATGGTCGGCGCCATGGTCGGTGCCGCACTGGTCTGGGTCGCCTACTACGGGCAGTTCCACGCCCACCTCACCGATCCTGAGATCCTCGCGGCCCAGCCCGAGGAAGAGGGCCTGGTCGACCAGAAGGCCGCACCCAAGGCCGGCCCCGTGCTCGGAGTGTTCTCCACCGGTCCCGAGGTCCGTGTGGTGTGGCAGAACCTGGCGACCGAGATCATCGGCACCACCGTGCTGGTGCTCGCCGTCCTGACCCAGGGCCTCAACGACAGCGGCAAGGGCCTCGGTGTGATCGGCGCGCTGATCACCGCCTTCGTCGTCGTCGGCATCGGTCTCTCGCTCGGCGGCCCGACCGGCTACGCCATCAACCCGGCCCGTGACCTGGGCCCGCGCATCGTGCACGCCCTGCTGCCGCTGCCCAACAAGGGCGGGTCGGACTGGGGCTACGCCTGGATCCCCGTCGTCGGCCCGCTGGCGGGTGGTGCCCTCGCAGCGGGTATCTACCAGCTCGCGTTCGCCTAAGCCGTCCCTTCGACCCCGCAGGAGCACTCCGTGACCGACGCACACACCACCGGCCCGTTCATCGCGGCCATCGACCAGGGCACCACCTCCAGCCGCTGCATCGTCTTCGACAAGGACGGCCGCATCGTCTCCGTCGACCAGAAGGAGCACGAGCAGATCTTCCCGAAGCCGGGCTGGGTGGAGCACGACGCCGCCGAGATCTGGACCAACGTGCAGGAAGTGGTGGACGCTGCCGTCGCGAAGGCCGGCATCACCGCCGCCGACGTCAAGGCGATCGGCATCACCAACCAGCGCGAGACCACGCTGCTGTGGGACAAGAACACCGGTGAGCCGGTCCACAACGCCCTCGTGTGGCAGGACACCCGCACCGACGCGCTCTGCAAGGAGCTCGGCCGCAACGTGGGGCAGGACCGCTTCCGCCGCGAGACGGGCCTGCCGCTGGCCTCGTACTTCGCCGGTCCCAAGGTCCGCTGGCTGCTGGACAACGTCGAGGGCCTGCGTGAGCGCGCCGAGCGCGGCGACATCCTCTTCGGCACCATGGACTCCTGGGTCATCTGGAACCTCACCGGCGGCACGGACGGCGGTGTGCACGTCACGGACGTCACCAACGCCTCGCGCACCATGCTGATGAACCTGCACACCATGGAGTGGGACGACAAGATCCTCAGCTCCATGGAGATCCCGGCGGCGGTGCTGCCCGAGATCCGCTCCTCGGCCGAGGTCTACGGCAGCGCCAAGGGCGGCGCCCTGGCCGGCGTACCCGTCGCCTCCGCGCTCGGCGACCAGCAGGCGGCCCTGTTCGGCCAGACCTGTTTCGCCGAGGGCGAGGCCAAGTCGACGTACGGCACCGGCACCTTCATGCTGATGAACACCGGTGAGACGCCCGTCAACTCCTACAACGGGCTGCTGACGACGGTCGGTTACCGCATCGGTGACCAGAAGGCCGTCTACGCCCTCGAAGGTTCCATCGCCGTCACCGGCTCGCTCGTGCAGTGGATGCGCGACCAGATGGGCCTGATCAACTCCGCGGCCGAGATCGAGACGCTGGCCCTGTCGGTCGAGGACAACGGCGGCGCGTACTTCGTGCCGGCCTTCTCCGGACTGTTCGCCCCGTACTGGCGTCCCGACGCCCGCGGTGTGATCGCCGGCCTCACCCGCTATGTCACCAAGGCGCACATCGCGCGCGCCGTGCTCGAGGCCACCGCCTGGCAGACCCGTGAGATCAGCGACGCCATGACCAAGGACTCCGGCGTCGAGCTGACCGCACTCAAGGTCGACGGCGGCATGACCTCCAACAACCTGCTGATGCAGACCCTCTCGGACTTCCTGGACGCACCGGTCGTGCGCCCCATGGTCGCCGAGACGACCTGCCTCGGCGCGGCCTACGCCGCCGGCCTGGCCGTCGGCTTCTGGCCCGACACCGACGCTCTGCGCGCCAACTGGCGCCGGGCCGCCGAGTGGACCCCCCGCATGGACGCCACCCAGCGGGACCGTGAGTACAAGAGCTGGCTCAAGGCCGTCGAGCGGACCATGGGCTGGCTCGAGGACGAGGAGTAAGAATCATGACCACCCTGCAGAGCGGCCCCGCCACGGGGACGCATCCGGCCGCCGGCTCCCTGCCGGGCCGTGCCGAGACTCGGGAGCACCTTTCCAAGGCGACGTACGACCTCCTGGTGATCGGCGGCGGCATTCTGGGCATCTCGACCGCCTGGCATGCCGCGCAATCCGGGCTGCGGGTGGCACTGGTGGACGCCGGCGACTTCGCCGGCGCCACCTCCTCCGCCTCCTCCAAGCTCCTCCACGGCGGTCTGCGCTACCTGCAGACCGGCGCGGTGAA
>NZ_JBHXSL010000017.1:0-131228 GCF_042714725.1 Streptomyces sp. NPDC058685 | reverse complement strand
CGCCCGGCCCGCGCGCGGGCCGGTCGGGCGCCAGGCACCGCCGTACGGCCTCAACCGCGGACGCGGCCACCGACAGTGACGGTCACGCACCGTGCGTGCCGGTCCGGTCGCGCCCGGACAAGGCCGGACATAACCTCCCCATGTGACGCGAATAGCCACCCGAGTGCTCCTGGCGGTGCTGGTGGCGACGTGGTGGCTGGCCGTGCCCGCCGCCCGCGACGCCCTGGCCGACGAGCCCGTCAGCCTGTCCCGCGACGGTCAGATCACCGACCGGGTGGACGCGCTCGGCGACCGTGAGCAGCCGGTCGTCCAGGCTCTCGACCGGCTCTACGACACGACACGGCAGCAGCTCTTCGTCGTGTACGTACGGGACTTCTCCGGCCGCTCCGCGCAGGACTGGGCCGAGGCGACCGCGCAGAAGAACGGCCTCGGCCAGAACGACATCCTGCTCGCCGTTGCCACGCACGACCGGCAGTACGCGTACTTCGTGGACGCCGCTTCGCCGCTGACCGACGCACAGCTCGCGGACGTGGCGCGCACCGCCGTCGAGCCCGCTCTGCGGGAGAACGACTGGGCGGGCGCGGCGATCGGCGCGGCGGACGGCTACGGCGCGGTTCTGAACGGACGGCCGGTGCCCGCACCGGCTTTGACGCCGGGCGATCCCGACCCCGGAGGATCCGACGCGATGGGCGCGGGCGATCTGGTCCTGCCGGTCGTGGTGGTCGGCGGCGCGGCCGCGATCGGGGCCTTCGCCCTGGTCAGACGCCGCAGGCGCACGGCCACCCGCACCACTCCCCAGGGTGGCCGGGCGGGCTGGGGTGACGGGGCCCAGTCCCCGGTGCCGCTGCCCGCGCTGGACGCCCGGTCCAAGCAGGCCCTGGTGGACACCGACGACGCCCTGCGCACCAGCGAGGAGGAACTCGGTTTCGCCACCGCCCAGTTCGGCGACGAGGCGGCGAAGCCCTTCCGGGACGCGGTCGAGCACGCGCGGAGCGAGCTGACGGCCGCGTTCAGGCTGCGCCAGCAGCTCGACGACGCCCATCCCGAGGACGACGCCACCCGTCGGCGGATGCTCGACGAGATCGTCTCCCGGTGCACGGAGGCCGACCGGCGTCTCGACGCCGAGTCGGAGGACTTCGACCGGCTGCGCGCCCTGGAGCAGAACGCACCGCAGGCCCTCGCCACCGCACGGACGGCGTTCGACGATCTCGAAGGCCGCCTGATCACGACCGAGGCCACGCTCACGGTGATGCGCGAGCGATACGCGCCCTCGGCCGCCGCTCCCGTCGCGGACAGCGTCGAACAGGCCAGGGACCGGCTGCGTTTCGCCGGGGCGGGGCTCGACGAGGCGGATCAGGCCGTCGGCGCCTCCGACCATGCCAGGGCGGCCGTGCACGTACGGGCGGCGGAGGGCGCTCTGGCGCAGGCGCGTCAATTGATCGAGGCCGTGGACCGGCGGGCGCAGGAGCTCGCGGAGGCGGCCGGCAAGCTGCCGGGCGCGCTGACGGAGACGGACGCCGACCTGGCGGAGGCGCGGGGACTGCTGAAGGGGACGTCGGCCGGAGTGTCGACGGCCGGTCTCCAGGGCAGTGTCGCCCGCGCCGAGACGGTGGCCGGTGAGGTGCGCCGGGAGACGGAGACCGGGCCCTACGACCCGATCGACGCCCTGCGCCGGATCGAGGAGGCGGATGCCGCGCTCGACGAGGCCCTCGCCGGTGCCCGGGAGAACGAGCAGGGGGTACGCCGGGCGGGCGCGCTGCTCGACCGGGCGGCGCTCGGGGCCCGGTCGTCCGTCGGCGCGGCCGCCGACTACATCACCACGCACCGCGGGGCGGTGGGGAGCGGGGCGAGGACCCGGCTGGCGGAGGCGCAGCGGCGGCTGGCCCGCTCGGAGGAGCTGGCCGCGGCGGGGGACGTGCAGGGCGCGTTGGCCGAGGCGCAGCAGGCGGACGCGCTGGCACGGCAGGCGCAGAGCCTGGCCGAGGAGGACGTGCGCGGATTCGGGAACCCGTTCGGGCCGGGCGGTGTACAAGGAGCGGGAAGTGCGGGGGGTGGGCTCGGGGGCGCGGTGCTCGGCGGGATCATCCTCGGCGGACTGTTCGGCGGGGGAAGGAGCGGGGGATATGGCGGGGGTTATGGAGGCGGAGGTCTCGGGGGCGGATTCGGCGGCGGTTTCGGCGGCGGTTTCGGGGGCGGTTTCGGCGGCGGCGGGCCCGGCAGTTTCGGCGGCGGGGGCACACGCGGCCGCAGGGGTGGTGGCCGGTTCTGACGTGGTTTCCGGTGCGTGCGGCGCGCGCACCCCTGACATCAGCCCTCACAAGGAGAAGTGCGATGACGAAGCAGACGATTCTCGGCCGGGTCACCCAGCTGGCGAAGGCCAACATCAATGCCCTCCTCGACCAGGCCGAGGACCCGCAGAAGATGCTCGACCAGCTGATCAGGGACTACACGAACAACATCAACGAGGCGGAGCAGGCGGTGGCGGGCACCATCGGCAATCTGCGGCTGATGGAGGAGGACCACCGGGAGGATGTCGCCGCCGCGAAGGAGTGGGGCACCAAGGCGCTGGCGGCGAGCCGGAAGGCCGACGAGCTGAGGACGGCCGGCCGGAGCGCGGAGGCGGACACCTTCGACAACCTCGCCAAGGTGGCCCTTCAGCGACAGCTCCAGTCCGAGAAGGAGGCGAAGACCGCCGAGCCGACGATCGCTTCCCAGACGGAGATCGTGGACAAGCTCAAGAGCGGGCTGGAGCAGATGAAGACCAAGCTCACCGAGTTGAAGGCCAAGCGCGACGAACTGGTGGCCCGGGCGAAGTCCGCGCAGGCGCAGAACCAGATGCTGGACGCGGTGAAGAACATCAATGTCCTCGACCCGACGAGCGACCTGTCCCGCTTCGAGGACAAGGTCCGCCGGGAGGAGGCGAGGGCCATGGGGAAGCAGGAGCTGGCGGCGTCCTCGCTGGACGCGCAGTTCGAGCAGTTGGACAGCCTGGGAGACACGGCGGAGGTCGAGGCGCGGCTGGCGGCGCTGAAGGCCGCGTCCTGAGGGCGGGACGCGAGTCCCTCTCGGGAGCGCGCGTCCGCGCCACGGTGTCTCTGTCCGGGGCACGCGTCCCCGCACCGCCGTCAGGAAGACACGTCCCCGCACCCGCACCGCTGCCCGGGACACGCGTCCCCGCACGTCTGACGGGGGCGCGCGGCGTCGCCGAACCGACTCTCGTGTCGGCGGCTCGCAGCCCCGCACCTCTGTCAGAACATGCTGAGCAGCTGCTCCACGGTCGGCTCGGAGGCCGAGTCCCCGTCGGGCAGCGGAAGTTCGAACCAGACCGTCTTGCCGCGCGGGGTCCGGCGCGACCCCCAGGCCGCGCTCAGCAGCCCGACCAGCTGGAGTCCGCGACCTCCCTCGTCGGTGTCGCGCGCCCGACGGCGGCGCGGCTGGACGAGGCCCGCGTCCCAGACCTCACAGACGAGGGTGCGGTCCCGCAGCAGCCGCAGCCGGATCTCGCCCTCGCCGTACCGCAGGGCGTTGGTGACCAGTTCGCTCACGAGCAGCTCGACCGTGTCCACGAGCGCTTCCAGGTCCCAGGAGACCAGCTGGGCCCGGGCCAGCTCGCGGGCCCTGCCCACGGAGCGGGGCTCCCGCGGCAGCCGCCAGTCCCCCACCGCCTCGTGCGGCAGACCCTGTATCCGGGCCATCAGGAGCGCGATGTCGTCCTCGCCGTGGCGGGTGTCGAGGGTCGTCAGTACGTGGTCGCAGACGTCCTCGAGCGAACGGACCGCGCCGATGGCGGGAGGCGCGTCCGGCCGCAGCGCGGGAGAGCTGTGCGGGCCCGCGCCGGGGCGGGCCGGGTCGGTGAGCGCCGAGCGGAAGGCCCGCAGGCCCTCGTCGAGAGGGTGGTCCCGCGACTCGACGAGCCCGTCGGTGTAGAGCGCGAGGAGCGCGCCCTCGGGGAGTTCGACCTCGACCTCCTCGAAGGGCTCGCCCCCGACGCCGAGCGGCATCCCGGGCGGGACGTCGAGGAGCAGCGCCTCCTCGCCCGGTTCGACCAGGACGGGTGGCAGATGACCGGCGTTGGCGAAGGTGCAGCGCCGGGTGACCGGGTCGTAGACGGCGTAGACACAGGTGGCGAGATAGACCTCGGAGAGGTCCGCCTCACGGGACTTGTGGGCGACGCGCGAGGCCTGCTGGGTCCCGCTGGGGCTGCCGAGGCCCCGGGCGATCTCGTCGAGCGCCGAGAGCACCTCGGCCGGTTCCAGGTCCAGCAACGCCAAGGTGCGCACCGCGGTGCGCAGTTCACCCATGGCGACCGCGGCGCGCAGCCCTCGGCCCATCACGTCACCGACGACCAGGGCGGTGCGGTGGCCGGGCAGTTCGATGACGTCGAACCAGTCACCGCCCACCTCGGTGGCGGTGTTCCCGGGGAGATAGCGACAGGCGATGTCGAGGCCGGCGGCCTCGGGGTCACCGGGCGGCAGCAGGCTGCGCTGGAGGATGAGGGCCCGCTCGTGCTCCCTGCGGTAGAGGCGGGCGTTGTCCATACAGACCGCGGCGCGGGCGGCGAGTTCGACGGCGAGTGCCTGGTCCCGCTCGCCGAAGGGCTCGCTCCCCTTCGTCCGGGAGAACTGCACCAGGCCGACGACGGTGTCGTGCGCGACCATCGGCACGGCCAGCGTGGACTGGACGAGCGTGCCCTCCTCGCCCGGTATCGCCTGTACCCGGGCACTGCGCAGGGCCGTCGAGCAGGGCGAGTTGAAGGAGTAGCGGTGCACTTCGCCGACCGCGGTGGGGGTGCCGTCCTGCTTGCTGCACCCCGGCGTGGTGATCAGGGGGGCGTCGGACACGGCGCTGGCGAAGGCGACACGGCGGAGCTCCGCGCTGCCTCCGCCGTAGCTCTCCGGGTGGGGCGCGTCCCAGCGTCCGGGCGGTGCCTCGTCACCGGTGAGCAGCCCTTGGTAGAGGTCGACGGACGCGAGGTCGCAGAAGCCGGGCACGGCCACGTCGAGGAGTTCGCGTGCGGTGGTCTCCAGGTCCAGGGAGTTGCCGATACGGGCGCTTGCCTCGTTCAGCAGGGCGAGATTGCGGCGGGCGCTGGCGGCCTCGCGGGCGGCGACGTGGCGGCGCGTCACATCGGTTCCGACTCCGGCCACTCCGATGGGCCGGCCGGAACCGCTGTGCACCCGGTAGAGGTTGATCGACCAGTGGCGCCGGTCGGTGCTGTTCGGTGCCGCTCCGACGATCTGGAGGTCGATCGCGGACTCGCCGGTCTCCAGGACCCGGCGCAGCGAGGCGTTCATCCGTTCCGCCTCGGGGCGGGACAGATAGTCGTGGACGGTCCGTCCGCGGTGCTCGTCGGCGGTGCCCCCGAAGACCGTGGCGAACCGCTCGTTGGTGCGCTGCACCTTGAGGTCGGTGCCGAAGAGGAGGAATCCGAAAGGAGATTGGCCGAAAATCGCCTGCGATGCGGCCAGATCGGTCTCAATCCCGCGCAGCGCGCGGACGTCGACGACGATGCAGAGCGCGGCCCTCTCGCCACTCTCCGTCTCACTCGGCATCACATAGACCTCGGCGACGCCGTGCGCGCCGCCCTCCCCCGGCATACGGAACGGGACGAGCCCCGTCCACTCCTTGCCGTCGAGGATCTCCGCCACCTGGCGGTGGCCGCGCGGACGCAGCTCGCTGGGCATGAAGACCTCGACCGGGTCCTTGCCCCTGACCTCGGCCGATGTCATGCCGAAGAGGTCCACCGCACGCCGGCTCCACTGGTCGACCAGGCCGTCGGGCCCGATCGAGAAGGAAGCGACCTTGATGTAGTCATAGATCGAGCCAGGCGGACTGCTCTGCCATACGACATCGCTCGTCGTCTCAGGTATTTCGCTCACGCGACCGTCCCCTCCAGCTCACCGCACCGGACCGGCCATGACCGCAGTATTCAGCACTACGGCCCTGACGCACACGGCGTTCACGATCACAGCCCGGTCTCGTTCATTTTGAGCCGAGGGGGTCCGTGATCGTCGTCCCTTCGGACTTTTAACCAGCCAGAGGCAGCTCGAACCACACGGTCTTGCCGGTTCTGCCACGGCGGGTACCCCAGCGCCGGGCGCTGACCGCCACCAGTTGCAGCCCGCGTCCGCCCTCGTCGTCGGAGGTCGCGGATCGCTCGGTGGGCGGATCGGGAACGGGGTCGGAGACCTCCACCAGCAGCGAAGGAGCACTGCCGGCGGGCTCGAGCCGGATGAGCCGGACCCCGATCGGACCTGCTGCGTAGCGCAGGGAGTTCGTCACGAGCTCGCTGACCAGCAGCACCGTCATGTCCTCGATCGCGTGGTCCAGCCCCCAGGCGCGCAGAGTGTCCCTGACGGCATGACGGGCGGTACGGACGGCGTTGGGCTCGGCAGGGAAGGTCCACTCGGCACAGTCGCCGTCGGTGTCGATCACGCCGCTCACTTCCCAGACCAGCAGCAGGCGCCCTATTTCGGGGGGTTAATCAGCACATACCCGATATTCGAACCGAGATATCCCACTCGGGTCAGCAATGGGTGCACCGTGGCACGAACGGCGTACGGATCACTCCTGCGCGCCGCCACCCGAGGTGCCCACGCCACCGCCGAGCCGGGTCGGTCGCGGATGCGGGCGGCACCGCCGCCGCCGCCGTGATCACGACGCAGGCGCCACCGTCACGGCCGGCGACCGGCACGGCCGCCGCTCTCGCGCAGCAGCCGGGCCGCCTCCGCCACCGCCGGGCGGTCCTGGTCGAGCCAGTCGACGGTGTCGGTCTCGTCCGGGCCCAGCCAGCGCAGCGCGTCGTGGTCCTCCAGTGGCCGGGGTTCTCCGGAGACCAATCGGGCCGTCCAGACATGCAGGACATATCCCGGCTTCAGGGGCCACTCCCCCGGGATGCGCTCCAGCGGCTCCGTCTCCACGCCGAGCTCCTCGCGCAGCTCGCGGACCAGCGCCTCCTGGGGCAGCTCACCCGGTTCGAGCTTTCCGCCGGGCAGTTCCCAGCGGCCGGCGAGTTCGACGGGGGCGCTGCGGCGGGCGGCCAGCAGGCGCCCCCCGTCGTACAGGGCTCCGGCCACCACGACACGATCAGTCATGCGCCGGAGCGTACTGCTCTGGGCGATCGGCCGGTCAGCGCGTGGTCTGCCCGATACGCTCGACCCAGTACAGCTGCTTGTGACCCTTGCCGTCGAGCGTGTCGGCGATGCGCTGGGCCTCGTCCTGCGTGGCGTACCGGCCGACGCGATAGCGGTTGCCGTTGTCGTCCTGCCGTATGACCAGCCAGGGGAGCACGGGGCCGCCGTCGTTCATCGCGCCCCTCCCTCGGTGGGTCGGTGTGTCCGTAACGATCGCCAGGAAACCGCACTACGCATATGCCCGAGCGTACGCCTGACCTTTACTCAGCGGATACGTGTTTACACAAAGAGATAGGAATGAGGGGCGCATCCGGCGTGGATGCGCCCCCTTCCGGCTGGATTCCGGCAGGTCCTACGCCCCCGCGGTCGGACCGCCCGGCACCGCCGCCAGAGCTCGCCGGACCGTCGGCACCGGCATCAGGACGGGTCCGGACGCCGGGTCCTTGCGGCAGACGTCACCGCACTCGGCGTCCAGGGAGCAGCACAGCGAGCAGATCGGGCCGGACTGCACCGGGCAGTCGGCGATGTCCGGGAGCTCGTACGCCGTCTCGCACACCCCGCAGGTGTGGGTCGCGGTGATGTCCCCGACCTCCGCGCCGGGGCCGTTCACCGGGTTCGGCCGGGCGAGGTAGTACCGGCCCTTCGTCGCCCAGGCGATCAACGGGCACAGCACGAGCGCGAGTCCGGCGGCGATGAAGGTGGAGAAGGCCTCGGCGTACCGGCCGAAGAGTCCGAAGAACGCGAGGATCGAGACGGTCGACGCGATGACCATGGCGCCGAAGCCGGCCGGGTTGACGGAGCGGAGATAGGCCCGCTTGAACTCGATGTACGGCGGGCTGAGTCCGATCCGCTTGTTGATGACCAGGTCGGCGGCCACGGCCGCGATCCAGGCGATGCCCACGTTCGAGTAGAAGCCGAGCAACTTGCCCAGCGCGGCGAACATGTTCATCTCCATCAGCGTCAGCGCGATGGCGAGATTGAGGAAGATGTACCAGACCCGGCCCGGATGGCGGTGGGTGATCCGGGAGAAGAAGTTCGACCAGGACAGTGAGCCGCTGTAGGCGTTGGTCACATTGATCTTGATCTGCGAGACGATGACGAAGAGCGCGGCCGCGGGCAGCGCCACCGAACCGAGCCACGGCTTCAGCGCCTCCAGTTGTGGGGCGATCGGCTCCAGGGCGTGCGTCTTGCCGACGGCCTCCAGCGCGACGAAGGCGAGGAACGCGCCACCGATCTGCTTGGCGGCGCCGATGATCACCCAGCCCGGACCGGCGGCGAGAACGGCCAGATTCCAACGGCGCCTGTTCTGCTCGATCTTGGCCGGCATGAACCGGAGATAGTCGGCCTGTTCGCCGATCTGGGCGATCAGCGAGAGCGCCACTCCGGTGCCCAGACCGAAGCCGATCCAGGAGAAGCCCGACCCCGCCCCCTCCGTACCGCCGAAGGAGCCGAACGCGCCCCAGGCGTCCGGGGCTTCGAAGGCCAGCACGACGAAGGGCAGCACCATCCCGATGATCCAGATCGGCTGGGTCCACGCCTGCACCTTCGCCAGCGCGCCCATACCCCGGAAGACGATCGGGATGACGATCAGCGTGGTGACGAGATAGCCGATCTCGACCGGCAGCCCGACGGCCTGGTGCATGGCCTGGGCCATGATCGAGCCTTCGAGCGCGAAGAAGATGAAGGTGAAGGACGCGTAGATGAGGGACGTGAGCGTCGATCCGAAGTAGCCGAATCCGGCACCGCGCGTGACGAGGTCCATGTCCAGGCCGTACTTCGCGCACGCCCGGGCGATCGGGATCCCGGTGAGGAAGATGATCGCCGCGGCGGTGAGGATGGAGGCGAGTCCGCTCGTGAAGCCGTAGGTGAAGACGATCGACGCACCGATGGCGAAGTCGGCGAGATACGCGATGCCGCCGAGCGCGGTGCCCGCGACCATCGAGGGCGACCAGCGCCGGAAGGAGTGCGGCGCATAGCGCAGCGAGTAGTCCTCACGGCTCTCGTCGGCGGCCAGTCTGGCGTAGCTGCGGCGGGGCCCCGGCCCCTCGGCGAGCGCGCCTCCTGCGTCGGCCGCCGGTCCACCCCCTTCGTCCGGCGTCCTGGTGACAGATGTGGCGGTTTCCGTCATCGATGGCTTCCCGTCCGTCGGTCCGTGTGCGGATGCATGCGGTGCACGGACGGGAAGGTAGGAGCCGGACATGACAGGGCGGAGCAGGGACCGATTGCCCCGTGGTTACGGCACGGCGGGCGGCGTTAACTCGTGATCACGGGTCCCGGACGGCCTGTTCGGTCAGCGGTCACTTCACCGGCAGGTGGTACGCGATCCGGAAGCGGTCGGCCGGAACGACCACATCGGCCGTCTCGACCGCGCGCCCCGAGGCGTAGTACGTCCGCTCGACGACCATCACCACATGGCCGGGGACACCACCGAGCGCCAGGAGTTCCTCCGCCAGCCCCGGGCGCGCGCCGACCTGCTCCACCACGTTGTCCACGACGATGTCGATGGCCGCCATCCGCTCCACGACGCCGCAGCCGCCCAGTGGCCCCTCCTCCGGCAGCATCACCGGGGTGCGCCCGGTGACTTCGAGCGGTTCCCAGGAGGTGGAGAGCATGGTGACCTCGCCGGCGTCGCGGAAGACATAGCGGGTCCGCATCACCCGGGCCCCCGGCTCGATGCCCAGCCTCTCGGCGACCTCCGGGCTCGCGCCCTCCTGTTCACTGCTGGACTCCCAGGTGCCTCGGGTGCCCTCGGCGGCCTGTTCCTGACGGAAGGGGTTCGCGCCCACGGGCGGGCGGTACCCCGAGCGGGAGATACGGCGCGGCACGGGCCGCTCGCGGACATACGTCCCGGAGCCGGAGCGGCCTTCGACCAGACCCTCCGCCATCAGGACCTTGCGCGCCTCCAGGGCGACCGTGTCGGACACCCCGTACTCCTCGCGGATGCGGGCCTGCGAGGGGAGCCGGGTGTGCGGCGGCAGCGAGCCGCTGACGATCTTCTGGCGGAGATCGCCCGCAACGCGGAGATACGCGGGCTGCTCACCGAATGTCACTGGCCACTCCCATCGCATTGACAGACAGCAACAGCCTGGCAACCGACGGTTGTTGACCGCAACTGTAGGCCAAGGTTTCACTCGAAGTGATGAGTTGCCGGTCCATCGCGGTTTGTCGCGGACAGGCCGATCATTCTGCGCGAACCCATTGACCTCAATGGTCCAGACCAATACGTTCCTGGCAGCACAACTCCGTTCACGGAACCTTCCGGCACACGCACAGGAATGAGTCCCATGCGTCGAAGAACCTTTGTCCGGACGGCTGTTGCAGCCTGTTCGCTCTCACTCCTCGCGGCGCTCGCCCCCGCCGCGTCGGCCGGCACCAACGCATCGGCGCCGGCCGCGGCCGGCCAGAGCCACGGCGGCCCCTCGTACAAGCGCGTCGGCTACTTCACCCAGTGGGGCGTCTACGGCCGGGACTTCCAGGTCCAGGACATGGACACCAGCGGCCAGGCCGCCAAGCTCACCCACATCAACTACGCCTTCGGCAACGTGAACGCCGAGGGCAGATGCTTCACCGGCAACATCCCCGGCGAGGCCGACGCCTGGGCGGACTACGCCCGCCCGCTCGACGCGGAGAACTCGGTGGACGGCGTCGCCGACACCGCCGAACAGCCGCTCGCGGGCAACTTCAACCAGCTGCGGGAGCTCAAGGCCAAGCACCCCGGCCTCAAGGTGATGATCTCCCTGGGCGGCTGGAGCTGGTCCACCCACTTCTCCGACGCGGCCCTCACACCCGCCTCCCGCAAGGCGTTCGTCTCCTCCTGCATCGACCTCTACATCAAGGGCAATCTGCCGGTGGACGGCGCGCGCGGCGGCGCGGGCGCGGCGGCCGGACTCTTCGACGGCATCGACCTCGACTGGGAGTGGCCCGGTTCCGCGGGCGACACCGACACGGTCTACCGCCCGCAGGACAAGCGGAACTTCACCGCCCTGGTGCACGAGTTCAGGACCCAGCTGGACACGTACGCCAAGACTCAGAAGAAGCGCAAGCACTACGAGCTGAGCGCCTTCGTGCCGACCGCGCCCGAGAAGATCGACGCGGGCTTCGAGGTCCGCAAGATCATGCGGGACTTCGACTTCGTCAACCTCCAGGGCTACGACTTCCACGTCTCCGGCGAGAAGACCACGGCGCAGCAGTCCGCGCTGTTCGCCCGGAACGACTTCAGCGTCGACCAGACGGTGCGCGACTGGCAGCGCCGCGGTGCTCCGGCCCGCAAGCTGGTGGTGGGCATGCCGTTCTACGGTCAGGGCTGGACGGGCGTGACAGGCGGGGGCGACGGGCTGAACCAGCCGGCCACCGCGCCCGCGCCCGCGACCTGGGCCGCCGGGTACGAGGACTACAAGGCCCTCAAGAAGCTGGCCGACGCGGGCACGTACACCGTGCACCGCGACCGGCGCGGCGGACATGCCTGGCTCTTCGACGGCACCACCCTGTGGACGTACGACGACCCGCAGGTGCTGCGCACCAAGTCCTCGTACATCCGTGACAGGGGTCTGGGTGGCGCCATGTTCTGGTCCCTGGACGGGGACACCGCGAACGGCGAGCTGATGACGGCCGTCGACCGCGGGCTCTCGCGCCGCTAGAGGCGCGCGGGCGGAACACGCGGAAGCCGGCGTCCGGGCCGTCATGGCCCGGGCGCCGGCTTCGTGTTCGCGCGCCCCGGTTCGTCGTCCCCGGCGACCGGCTCCCGGCGTTCACGCCCCCGGTTCGTCCGGCGGCGGTACCGACGTCAGTCCGAGAGCGCGCCGCACGGACACCTCGGTCGCCTGGACCAGCGTGTCCTCGCCCTGCAGAGCGTGGTCCCAGAAGGAGTCCTCCTCCTCCGCTCGGGCGGCCCTGTCCCAGTGGGCGCGCGCACGGTCGAACTCCCCCGCCCGCCGCTCCGCCGCCGTCGCGACGGCGGCGGGCCACGCATGCTCCCGCAGGGCGCGTGCCTGCGCGGCGAGTGTGGCGGACGTCTGCCGGGCCCAGTCCCGATGACCCTGAGCGTCCTCGGGGAACTCCTCCTCGGGTTCGCTCCCCGACCGCGCGATGACGGCCGACTCGGCTCTCAGATAAGCGAGTTGATGCGAATTCAGGCTGGTCGCGTCGCGTCGTAGCGAACCGGTCACCTTCGCGCCGCTGACGGAGGCGAAGCTGCACGTCACCGCGGAGTCGCCGAGCCGCCAGCTCTCGTCGGTCGGCAGGTAGTAGTACGCGTCCATGCCCTTGGGCCGGTCCCAGGCGTCCAGGGCATAGGCGTCGTTGATCTCCTGACAGCGCTTCCCGGCCAGGGTGTCGAGGCGGCTCTCCCCCGGGTAGTCGTCGAAGCCCGTGACCTCGAAGCCGCCGGACACCTCGGCCTCGTGCTTCCCGTCGCAGTCGACGACCTCGACGCCCGCGGTCTCCTGGTCCTCCGGCACCGCCGCGCCGGGGAGGTTGAAGCAGTCGCCGGTACGCAGATCCAGGGTGCTGCGGTGCCGGGACGCCTGATCCACACCCGTCTTGACGCCGTCCCACATCTCGCCGATCCCGCCGGTGGCGAGCACGACCACGAGCAGCAGGGTGCTGACGGCGGAGAGGCTGGTGCCCGCGATCGCCATGCCCTTCCCGCGTTCGCCCTTCTTCCTGATCTGGACCAGGGCGATGAAGCCGAAGATCATGCCGAGCGGCGGCAGACAGCAGACGAGACCGAGCACGAGGGAGGCGATGGACAGGCCGTTCACCGGCTGCACGGGCGGCGGTACCGGATACCCGGGGAACGGCTGGTGGGGCGGCTGCGCCCCGTACGGCGGGTACGGCTGTCCGCCGCCCTGCTGCGATGGGTCCACGGCTGCGGTGCTCCTCGGGATGCGTCGACCTCGGCCGGTTCGCGCGAACAGGCGTGCGGATTATACGTGTCACGGGAGGGCGCGCGGAATGCGGGCGACGGAAAGGGGCGGCCGCCGTGGCGACCGCCCCTGCCGGCCCCTCAGGGGCCGTCGTACCGGGCTGCGGATCTGTCGGGCGAGCGTCGGAACGTCACCGCGTCACAACCGCGGCGCGTGCCGGCGTCACGGGGTCAGAACTGCAGCGCCCACGAGTCGATCTTGCCGACGTCCTGGGCGGCGTTGTCGCCGACCCGGAGCTTCCAGGTGCCGTTGGCGACCTCCGACGACGCGTTCACCGTGTACGTGGTGATCACGTTGTCCGCGCTGCCGCCCGTGCCGTACGCCTTGAGGTTGTAGACCGTGCCGTCGGGTGCGACCAGGTCGATGCGCAGATCACCGATGTACGTGTGCTTGATGTCGACCGGAACGCTCAGCGCCGCGGGCGCGTTGCCGGTGACGCCGCTGACCGTGACGGGCGACTCGACCGTGGCGTTGTCGCTGATCGTGTAGTCGGCGGTGTTCTCGAACTTCTTCCCCGGGGGCTGGGTGTCGGTGCCACCCACGTACAGCAGACGGTTCGGCGAACCCGTGCCCGGACTGCCCACCACACCGCTGGTGGCGGCGGTGGTCAGGGCCGTGGAGACCTGCGCCGGGGTCGCGGTCCGGTTGGCCGCGAGGTACAGCGCGGCCGCGCCGGCGACGTGCGGCGCGGCCATCGAGGTGCCGGAGATGGTGTTCGTCGCCGCGTCACCGGTGTTCCAGGACGAGGTGATGGACGAGCCCGGCGCGAAGATGTCCAGCACCGTGCCGTAGTTGGAGAAGCTGGAGCGCGCGTCGGTGCTGGTGGTGGAGCCGACGGTGATGGCCTCGGTGACGCGTGCGGGCGAGTAGTTCGCGGCGTTGGCACCGTCGTTGCCGGCCGCGATGGCGTAGGTGACGCCGGAGGCTATGGAGTTGCGCACCGCGGTGTCGAGGGCGGGGTCGACGCCGCCGCCCAGGCTCAGGTTGGCGACAGCCGGCTTGACGGCGTTGCGCGTCACCCAGTCGATGCCGGCGACGACCTGCTCGGTCGTGCCCGAGCCACTGTTGTCCAGCACGCGCACGCCGACGATCCTGGCCTTCTTGGCCACACCGTGGGCGGTACCCGCGACGGTGCCGGCGACGTGTGTGCCGTGGCCGTTGCCGTCCTGCGCGGTGTTGTCGTTGTCGATGGCGTCGAAGCCGTACGACGCGCGGCCGCCGAAGTCGCTGTGAGTGATCCGCACACCGGTGTCGATGATGTACGCGGTCACGCCCTCACCCGCGGTGTCCGGGTAGGTGTAGCTCCGGTTGACCGGCAGGGCCCGCTGGTCGATCCGGTCCAGACCCCAGGACGGCGGGTTGGGCTGGGTGGCGGTCGCCTTGAAGACGCGGTTCTGTACGACGGACACCACGGCCGGGTCCGCGGCGAACTTCCGGGCCTGTGCCTCGGAGAGCTGGACGGAGTAGCCGTTCAGCGTCGCGCTGTAGGTCTTGCGGATCTTCGCGCCGTACTCGGCGGCGAGCGCCCTGCCGGCGGTGGAGCCGGCGTCGGCCGCGGATTCGCGCAGCGTGACGATGTAGCTGCCCTTGACGGCGCCGGGGGCGCCCGCGTTCTGGATGACACCTGAGCGCTCCGGCTCGGCCGCACCGGCCGGGAGGGCCGAGACGGTGCCGAACGCGAGTGCCGCGACGGCTGTCGCACTGACCGCGGCGAGTCTTCGACGCGAATGACGCATCACTGACATGTGAGGGGTCCTCCTCATTGGTGGTGCGCTGCTGTGGGGGTCCGACAGGCACATGACAATCACCGGCTGCTGAATCCCCTGTGCCGATGTGCCGCCTGCCGAGCGAAAGACTGGCGGACCGCAGGAGTCCTCACAAGAGTTCACGGAGGGACGTAACACGCGCGCCACACAACGCCGTTGGTGCTCACATGCCTGCCACACAATGCCGTCGGACCTCATATGCCCGCCATGCGGCACGGGGCGGGCGGTGGGCATACGTCACGAGCCCGGTGGCCCCGGCCGCACACGATCGGGGGCGGGCGGGGCAATACCCCGGCCCTCCCCGCGCTTGTCCCGTTCGGGCGTGCGGTGGGCCTGTTCGACCCGGCAGTTCGCGCCGTCCGCTCGGCCGTGCTGTTCATGGCAGCTGCTCAGTCCGGCTGTTCACGCCGTCTCTTCGACCCGCCTGCTCGGGCCCGGCTGTTCATGCCGTCCAGAACGTGTCGTGCCGGAGGTAGAACTCCGCCTGATCCTCCGGCGACCACTCGGTCGCCACCTCCGCGACCTTCTCGAAGTACTCCTCACGCGGCGCCCCCGGCGTGAACAGGATCAGCATCGACGCCGGATCGTCGGACTCGTTGCGGAAGGCGTGCAGTCCGCCCTGCGGGACGTAGAGGAAGTCCCCGGCCGTCCCGTCGATCCAGCTCTCGCCGTTGAACAGCCGCACCGTCCCCGAGATGACGAAGAACGACTCCGAGATCGACTTGTGGAAATGCGTCCTCGGACCCCCGCCCCTCGGTGCCATGTCCATCCGGTAGAGCCCGAACTCACCACCGGTGGCCGCGCCCGTGGCGAGGTAGTGCGTACGGCTGCCGCTCCCGGACACCACGTCGGCCGCGGTGTCCACGGGGCGGAACGTCGCGGAGATCTCGCCCTTCTCGCCCAGGTACTTCGGGTCCGGGTACGACATGTCCCTCACGTCTCCTCACGGTCGACCGGTCACCCAGCGCGTCCTCCACCGCTCGGGACCGTCCGAAAAATAGGGTCCTGCGATGAGCCTCTCGCGGATCTCCCCCCTCGCACCACTGGTCGCGAGCGCCCTGATCGCCACGGCCTTCCCGGCCGTCTCGCACGCCGGAACCGGCACGGCGCCCGCGCGGCCCGCGTCCGTGGCCTGCGAGAGCGACACCGACCCCGCCTGGGCACCCACGTCCACCACGCCGGACGCGGCCGGGGACAACCACGCCTACGCCGGAAACGGCTACCTCGGCATCCGGGTGCCGCCTCTCGGTTCAGGTTATGCCGAGAGCACGGCGAAGACCGGCTGGCCGCTGTTCACACCCCGCTACGACGGTGCCTTCGCCGCCGGTCTGTACGCACACGACCCCGGCACCACGGCCGACCGTCAGGTCCTCGCGGCCCTGCCCACCTGGACGACGCTCGACGTACACGTGGGCGACGAGACCTTCGGGCCGGCCTCGCGGATCTCCGGCTACCGCCAGACCGTCTTCCGGCGCTGCGGTCTCGTGCGCACCTCGCTGACCTGGACGACCGCCGACGGCCGGGCGACCGACCTGGTCGTCGACGTCGTCACCGACCGGTCCGATCCGCACACCGGGGCGGTACGGCTGCGGCTCACGCCGCACTGGGACGGCGAGCCCGAGGTCACCGACCGGCTCGACTGGCGCGGTGCCCGCCGGGTCACGCGCACCGGCGAGAACACCTTCCGCACGAACGGGACGGCGACGGACGGCGCGGTCGCCACGACCCTTCGCCGAACGCGGCACGGCGGCGCCCGCGAGTACGTGAAGTACGTCGGCGTGGACACCTCGCTCACCTCGCCCGATCCCCGGCGCTCCGCACGGGCCGCCGCGCGACGGGCCGCCGACCGCGGCTGGCAGCGGCTCATGGACGCCAACTCCGCGGCCTGGTCGACGCTGTGGACGGCGGACGTGCTCACGCCCGGCCGCCCCGAGTTGCAGACCTGGCTGCGCTCGGCGCAGTACGGACTGCTGGCGAGTTCTCGCCGAGGTTCCTCCGACAGCCTCGCCCCGACCGGTCTGACGAGCGACAATTACGCGGGGCTGGTCTTCTGGGACGCGGAGACCTGGATGTATCCGGGCCTGCTCGCCACCCGCCCTGAGCTGGCGCGCCCGGTCGTCGACTACCGCTACCGCACCCGTGAGGCAGCCGCCGAGAACGCCGCCAAGCTCGGCTTCAAGGGTCTGTTCTACCCCTGGACCAGCGGCGGGGAAGGCGCCCTCTGGTCCGAGTGCCAGAGCTGGAATCCGCCGCACTGCCTCACCCAGAACCACCTCCAGGGCGATGTCTCCCTGGCCGTCTGGCAGTACTACCTGGCCACCGGCGACCGCGACTGGCTGCGCGAGCGGGGCTGGCCGCTGCTGAAGGGCGTCGCCGAGTTCTGGGTCTCGCGCGTCACCGCCAACCCGGACGGCAGCTACTCCGTCAAGGACGTGGCCGGCCCCGACGAGTACAGCAACGGCGTCGACGACGGGGTGTTCACCAACGCCGGTGCGGCGACCGCCCTGCGCCATGCGATCCGCGCCGCCGGGCTCCTCGGCGAGAGCGCGCCGCCGGAGTGGCGGCGGACGGCGGACGGTCTGCGCATTCCCTACGACGCGCAGCGGAAGGTCTTCCTCCAGTACGCCGGATACAACGGCTCACGGATCAAGCAGGCCGACACCGTGCTGCTGACCTACCCGCTCGAATGGCCGATGGAGCAGGGCGCGGGCGCTGCCACCCTCGACTACTACGCGGAGCGCACCGACCCCGACGGCCCCGCGATGACCGACTCGGTCCATGCCATCGACGCGGCGGAGATCGGCGAGTCCGGCTGCTCGGCGTACACCTATCTCCAGCGCTCGATCAGGCCGTTCGTCCGCGGCCCGTTCGCCACGTTCGCCGAGGCCCGGGGCGACAAGGCGGGTGCGGACGATCCGCTCGCGGGCTCGCCGGCGCAGGACTTCCTCACCGGAAAGGGCGGCTTCCTTCAGGTCTTCACGCACGGCCTCACGGGCCTGCGGCTGCGGGAGGACGGGGTGCGGATCGCCCCGATGCTGCCGCCGCAGCTGGCGAGCGGTGTCACCCTGCGGGGCCTTCGCTGGCAGGGGCGTACGTACGACATCGCGCTCGGCGCGCGCCGGACGACCGTGCGGCTGACGCGGGGCGAGCCGTTCACGCTGCACACCCCCGCCGGACCGGTTCTGCTGAAGGACGCGGTCACCCTGCCCACGCGCCGCCCGGACCTCGCGCCGACGGACAACGCGGCCCGGTGCGTCACGGCGTCCGCGTCGTCGGAGGAGCCCGGGATGTACGCGGCGGCCGCGGTGGACGGCAGCGCGGCGACGGCCTGGGTCCCGGACGGCGCGACCGGGACGCTGACGGCGGACCTCGGCCGCCCGACGGCGCTCGCGTCGGTGACCCCGCGGTGGACCGAGGTGCGCCCCACCGCGTACACCGTCGAGGCGTCGAAGGACGCCGTGCACTGGGCGCCGTTCAGGCCGGGCGCCGCGGTGCGGCACATCCGCGTGACGGTGCGCTCGAAGGACGCGGAGAAGCCGGCGGGCGTACGGGAGTTGACGGCGCGCCGCAGGGGTTGAGGCGGTGGGGGCCGGGCCCGAGCCGTACCACCGGCAACGCTCGGGCCTGCGGGTCACGCTCGTCGTGCCCGGCCTGCCCGGCCTGCCCGGCCTGCCGGGCTTGCCGGGCTTGCTCGAGTGCCCGGGCTTGCTCGAGTGCCCGGGCCTGCTCGAGTGCCCGGGCCTGCCGGTCGCGCGCGTCCAGCCCGGGCGCCTGTCCCGCCCGGGAGGCCGCCGGCCCGCTCAGTCCCGCTTCAGTGCCCCGCGGCCTGCGGGCGCGTGCAGGCCGCGGCGGGCCGGCTGCCCGCAGTGGGCGCAGACGACTTCCGGCTCCAGCGTCTCTCCGCACGCGTGCTGAAGCGTCAGCGGCGGATTCCCGGCGTTGAGGTGCCGGTCGCCCCACTTCATCAGGGTGAGGAGGACGTCGCCGAGCTCCTGTCCCGCGGGCGTGAGGTGGTACTCGTAGCGCGCCGGCCGGTCGCTGTACTGCTCCCGGCGCACGGCCCCCGCCGTCTCCAGCTTGCGCAGCCGGGCCGCGAGGATGTCCCGGGACGCCCCGGTGTTGCGGATGATCTGGTCGAAGCGCCGTACGCCGTGGCTCAGTTCGCGTACGGCGAGCAGTGTCCAGCGCTCGCCGACGAGATCGAGCGCATCCGCGATGGAGCACTCCCTGGGCTGGACGCTCTTCGGCATACGGTTCATTCTAGGCCGCCCGTCTGTGCGGCCGGACGCCGTGGAAGCGCTGGTGGGCGCCCTCGGAAAGGCGGCCCACCGGCGCTTCAGAGGCGTTCGACGATGGTGGCGTTGGCGAGACCGCCGGCCTCGCACATGGTCTGCAGCCCGTACCGTCCCCCGCGGTCCTCCAGGTTGTGCAGCAGCGTGGTCATCAGGCGCGCGCCGCTGGCGCCCAGCGGATGCCCGATCGCGATGGCGCCGCCCCGCACGTTCAGCCGGTCGGCCCCCACTCCCGTCTCCCGCTGCCAGGCCAGCACCACCGACGCGAACGCCTCGTTCACCTCGAACAGGTCGATGTCCCCGATGCCCAGACCGGCCCGCGCGAGGACCTTCTCGGTGGCGGGCATGATCGCCGTGAGCATCAGCAGCGGATCGTCCCCGGCCACGGCGAAGGAGTGGAAACGGGCGCGCGGGCGCAGACCCAGCCGCTCCGCGACGTCCGCGCCCATGATCAGCAGCGCGGCCGCGCCGTCGTTCACCGGTGAGCTGTTGCCCGCCGTGACCTGCCAGCCGATCTCGGGGAAGCGCTCGCCGGTCGGACCGTCGTGGTACGCCGACCGCAGGCCGGCCAGCGCCTGCGCCGAGGTCCCCGGCCGTACGGATTCGTCCCGCTGCCCCGCCCAGGCGACCTCCCGGTCGAACTCCCCTGACTCCCAGGCGGCCGCGGCCCTGCGGTGGGACTCCAGCGCGAAGGCGTCCATCTCCTCGCGGGAGATCTTCCAGCGCGCGGCGATCAGCTCGGCGCTGATGCCCTGTCCGACGAGGCCGTCCGGGTAGCGCTCGGCGAGCCGTCGCCCGTAGGGGTCGCTGCCCGGCAGCACGTTGGAGCCCATGGGCACCCGTGACATCGACTCGACACCACAGGCGATGGCGATGTCGTAGGACCCGCTCATCACACCTTGCGCCGCGATGTGCGCGGCCTGCTGGGACGAGCCGCACTGGCGGTCCACGGTCATACCGGGGACGCTCTCGGGGAACCCGGCGGCGAGCACCGCGTTCCGGGTGATGTTGACGGCCTGGTCGCCCACCTGGGTCACGCATCCGCCGATGACGTCGTCCACGAGGCCGGGGTCGATCCCGGCGCGCTCCACCAGCGCGAGGAGCGTCCTGGCGAGCAGGTCGACGGGGGGTTCGTCGTGCAGCGCCCCTCCCGGTTTCCCCCTGCCGACCGGCGTCCGAACAGCCTCGACGATCACCGCGTCCCGCACTGTGCCTCCCGCGTTCCCGCGGCCCACCCGGTGGACCGCCCGAGTGGGTTGGAATTCACAACCCACCATGCGACGATGCATCCGTGGCGATAGAGTTGTCAATCCCAACCGACTCCTGCGCAGGCGTTTCAGCGGCCTCGCAGCGTCGCCGCCGTGCTGCCGGTGCGCTCGCGCAGCAGGATGCGCAGGGTGTTGGCGTGCTCGTAGCCGACCTTGCGGGCGATGGAGTCCAGCGACAGATCGGTCGTCCGCAGCAGATGCGAGGCCCGCTCCACCCGCAGGTCCTGCACAAAGCGCACCGGCGAGGTCCCGAGCACGCGGCGCACGGTCCGCTGGAGCGTGCGTTCGCTGACGCCCAGGGAGCGGGCGGCCTCGGCGACGTTGACCGGGCCGTCGAGATGGAGCCTCACCCACTGCTCGAAGGCGGCGACCACCGGATCGCTCTGGGCCAGCGCGCTGGGGATGGTGTACGCCGACTGGGAAGGCCGCTCGTCGACGACGAGGTAGCGGGCCACGAGGTCCGCGAGGGCGGGGCTGCCCATCCGGACGACCGCGAGCGCCAGATCGACGTGCCCGAACGCCGCACCCGCCGTCGTCACACCGTCCGATGTGGTGACCATCCGCGTCTCGTCGAGCGTCACCGCCGGGTAGCGCTTGCGGAAGACCGGCGCCAGCCACCAGCTGGTCGTCGCCCGGCGTCCGTCCAGTACGCCCGATTCGGCGAGCAGGAACGTACCCGTACACGCGGATGCGACCGGCGTCCCCCGGTCACGCGCATCGGACACGAGGCGCCGTACGGCTGCCGAGTCCGGGCCGCCGACATGGTCGAGCAGCGCTTCGGGACGGCGTTCCGCGAGCGCGGGCACGATCAGCAGGCCGGCTCCCCCGGCCCGGGCGGCGGGCGCCGTGGTCACGACGTGTCCCGCGCCCGTACGGATGCGGCGCCGGAATCCGATGGTGGTGACCTGCCAGGCGGGTGGCGGCTGCGGAAGCTCACCCCGCATCGCGTTGGCCCCCTCGATCACATCGAGCACCGCCGAGAGCCCGGAATCGAACACACCGTCGTAGACGAGCACCGCAACATCCATGGCGGAAACGGTATCGGATGCGTCGTTCACGCCACTGGGAGCGGCCGGGACGCGACCCTACGTTTGCGGGTGTCCCGCTGGACGGGACTCCCACCACGACGCGACGGAGCGACACACCATGAACATCGGACTGCTGGCCAGGATCGAGGCACGGCCGGAGTACGCCGGCCAGGTCGAGGCGATGCTGGGCGACGCACTGCGGCTCGCCCGCGAAGAGGACCACACCGTCACCTGGTTCGCGTTCAAGGAGAGCGACACGGTGTTCGGGGTCTTCGACACCTTCGAGAACGAGGAGGGGCGGACGGGCCATCTGCGCGGCCGTATCGCCGCCGCGCTGACGGAGGCCGCGGGGACGATGCTCTCCTCGCCGCCGGACATCCGGCCCGTCGACCTGCTGGCCGTCAAGCTCCCCTGACCCATGAACCGCCCGCGGGCCGTTTCCCGGCGGCCCGCGGGCCCCATCCCCCATCCCCCATCCCCCATCCCCCATCCCTTGAGGAGATCCCCCATGCCCGAGCTGACGAGCCTGCCCCGGACGGTGGAGTTCACCGAGCCCCGGAGCCGTACCCACACCTGGTCCCTGCCCACCAGCTACGAGGCCGCCGGCCGGCTGACCGGACTCGAACTGCTCCGCCTCACCATCGACGGCGGACTGCCGCAGCCGCCGATCTGCGGCACGCTCGGCTTCCGACTCGTCGAGGCGGACGAGGGCCGCGCCGTCTTCGAGGGCGACACCGGCGAGCACCTGCTCAACCCCATGGGCTCCGTCCATGGCGGCTATCTCGCGACACTGCTGGACTCGGCACTGGGCTGCGCCGTGATGACCACCCTGGCGGCCGGACGCGCCTACACGACGGTGCAGTTGGGGGTGAACCTGGTACGCCCGGTGTTCGCCGACACCGAGCGGCTGCGCTGCGAGGGAACGGTGATCCACGTGGGCCGCACGACGGCGACCGCCGAGGCACGGGTGACCGGGGCCGACAGCGGCAAGCTGTACGCCCACGCGACGACGACCTGCGCCGTGTTCGCCTGGCAGGGAACGTCCTGACGCCGGAGGATCCACTCCATGACCGCAACGACTGTCGTCAATCTCAAGGGCCACCGCGACGACCCCGGCTACGCGGACGTCGTCTACGTCGGCCGGCCCATGCACCGCGGGGGCTGGCACCTCGCCGGATCCCCGCTGGCGAGCCCGTACCGGCCGGGGAAGGACGGCAACCGGGAGGAGGTGGTGGCGATGTACCGTGACCATCTGCTGTCCCGGCCGGACCTGTTGGCGATGCTTCCCGAGCTGCGGGGCCGCAGGCTCGGCTGCTGGTGCGTGCCGGAGCGCTGCCATGCGGAGGTCGTGGCGGAACTGGCGGACGCGGGGTACGGGGAGGCCGGCGGTGCGTGACGGCGGGCGGTGAGGTGCCTGGGGCGGTGGGTGCCGACGGGCGCTGAGGTGCCGGGGGCGGTGAGGTGCCGGCCGGCGCAGAAGTGCCGGCGCACCGCGTCCGCGCGCCCTCCCCGAGGACTCAGCCCCGAGCCGCGAGCCGTCGCTGTTCCTCCTCGACGATCTGCCGGGCCAGAGATCCGTCCGAGACGTCGATCGCGTCGGGAGTGGCCTCCGCGACATCGCTGCGGCGCGCATAGGCGTCGAACAGCCGTGACTTGTTCTCCAGGATCTCCAGCATCCGCTTGTCCACCCCGCTCGTGGCGAGCAGCCGGTGCACCTGCACGGCGCGTACCTGGCCCATCCGGTGCGCGCGGGCCACCGCCTGGTGCTCGATGGTCGGCTTGATCTGCGGCTCGCAGATGATCACGACGGAGGCCGCCTGAAGATTGAGCCCGACCCCGCCGGCCTCGATCTGGGCGAGGAGCACGGCATGTCCGGCCACCGCACTGAACTCGTCCACGATGTTCTGGCGCCGCCCGGGCGCCACGCTCCCGGAGATCGGGCCGTACGCCTGCGGGCCCAGCGCCTCCCCCACCGTCTCCAGCACATCGCGGAAGTAGGAGAAGACCAGCACCTTCAGCCCGTTGTCCGCGGCCTCGGCCACCAGCTCGCGCAGCCGTTGGAGCTTCGCCGACTTCTCCGCGTGGACGTACGCCGCCCGGCGCATGGCCATGAAGTTGCCCGCGTCCACGGCCTCGGCGTAGGCGTCCAGGTCCGCGACGCTGAGCTCCTCCCACTCGTCCGTGTGCAGCAGGCTGGGCAACTCGGTGAGTACGTCCTCCTGGTTGCGCCGCAGATAACACGGCGCCACCGCCCTGCGGAACGCACGCGAACCGACGGCACCCTCGACTCCCCCGATCTCGGGGGCCAGTTCGGGCTGGAGGTGGCGTACGAGGCTGCGGAACTCCGCGACCCGGTTCTCCATGGGTGTCCCCGTGAGAAAGAGGACCCGCTCGCACTGCGCGGCCCACTCGGTGACGGTTCTCGACCGCCGCGCCTCGGGGTTCTTCACGTAGTGCGCCTCGTCGACGACCAGCATGCCCAGCTCCCCGGCGCCGGGGACGGGGAAGCCGCGCAGGGCGTCGTACGTCGTGACGGCCACCCCGCCGCCGTCCTTCCACTCCGCGAACGCCTCCCGCCGGTCCGGACCGTGCAGCGGGATCGCCCGCAGGGCGCTGCGCGCGGAGACTTCCCGGGTCCAGTTGATCAGCACGCTCGCGGGGCAGACCACCATGAAGTGGCTCTGCCCGGTCGCGGCGAGGTGCGCCAGGGCGGCGATGGCCTGGATGGTCTTGCCGAGGCCCATCTCGTCTCCGAGGACGACGCGCCGCTGGGCCAGCACGAAGCGCGCGCCGAAGGACTGGTAGCCGCGCAAGGAGACCCGGCGGAAGGTGTCGTCGAGCGGCTGCGCGCGCACCCGCTCGGCCACCTCACCGGGCAGGAACCCCTCCGCCGCCGCGAGGTCGGGCCCGCGGCCCGCGATCTCGGCCAGCAGGCTGTAGTACTCGGCGGAGCGCAGCTCGAAGTCGACCCACGCCTCGACGTCGTCGGCCGGCGCACGCAGCAGGTCGACGGAGGCCTGTCCGAGCAGTACGGGTACGTCGTGGCTCCTCGCTTCCTCGGTCACCGCGAGGACCTCGGCGAGCGCGGCGTGGACCCGCTCCCGCCGCTCCTGCCCGGCGAGCCACATCCGCAGCCGCCCACCGGCCGGCGCGGCCGCCACGAGCAGCGGCCCGAGCCGGCGGTCCAGCGCCTCGGCGGCGTCGACGGCCCGACGGGCGTCGGGACCGGCCTCGACGAGCCGGTGCAGGGCGGCGACGAGTGCGGAGGTGCGGGGCTCGGGGTTGTCGACGTCGATACGGACGGCGATGGTCTCCCCGACGGCCTCGGCGATCTGCCGGGCGGCGGCGAGCGCCTGATCGGCCGTCTGCTGCCCGACCCCGGGGATCTGCCGCAGCCGGTACCGGTCGGCGGCCAGCACGTCTCCCACAGAGCGGTACCCGGCCGCCTCGATGACGCCGAGCCTCAGCCGCCCCTCGGTGACGTCCTTCAGCCGCGCGACGGGTATCGCGGCGAGCTCACGGCCGGCCAGCTCGTCGTGCAACGGAGCGAGGGCGACCCTGACGGCCTCGACGGCCCGCCGATGATCCCCGAGAACCGCTTGCGCGGCCCCGTGCAGCGCGCCCCCACCACCGAGCACCTCCCGCGCCCGCCGCCCACCCGGTACGGACCCCGCACTCACTGCCATGCCGCCCCTTGGTGCGTTTCTGCCACTGCGTGGCTGGCATCTTTCCACGGGGTGGTGGCAGGCCGTCGAGACCAGGCGGCGAGCCGGCCGGGCCACAGGGCGTCGTCGGCCGGCGGCGGGGCACCGTGGGAGAGGTGGAGACCAGGGGAAATCACACCGCCACGAGCCGGACCCGCTCGCCGCACAGCTTGGCCATGTCGTCAATATCGGACGTCAGCATGACCACGGGGCGGTGCTGTCGCAAACGCGGCCTCGGCGACGACCGCATCGATCGCGTACTCGTGTCCGTGCAACCCGGCATTCATCAGCAACTTCGAGGCCGCCCTTGCCTCTTCGTCACCGACCGGGACGACCCGCAGCCCGGAAAGCACCCCGTTCAGGCGGGACTTGTTCGTGCGGGCGTGGACGGCTTCGATGAGAATCAGGGGCCCGACCCCCAAGAGTCGGACCCCTCCTGACCTGCATGTTCGCCAGATCAGCGACGTGGTGAAACGTCAGCCGCTACACGTTGAAGCACATCCGGGCAGAGCTACGAGGAAGATCGCCACTGAGGGCGAGCGCCGCCCCCGACAGTCGAGGTAACCCGAAGAAGCGGCAGGTACCCGAGCGCCAAGCCTGCTGGGACACCCAGCGTCGCCAGGGCCCGACCAGTCATGCTCATACCCGCGCCTGACACCCTCCAGCATCAAGATCATCCGCTAAGACGCATCGTCCCCCTTCTAGACGATCATCGAAGATCGAGGGGGGCTGCTCCGGCTTCGGAGGAGCCGGAGCAGCCACCACCACGACGTTGCTGCACATAGATACTCTCTCGCCTGTTAGCAGGGCCGGGACTGGCCGCTGTCAGTCCACCGGCATAGGCTGCGCTTGCGGATAGTCCGCATGGGTTCATGTAACAGCAGACGGGACTTCAACCCGTCTCAGGGGAGGTCGAGGGTGCTCCTCCGCTTTCGGGTGGCCAATCACCGCTCGATCCGCGATGAGTGCGAGCTGTCGTTGGTCGACACCGCAGCTGGTGCCAGTGCAGCGCGAGTGACCACGCTCCGTGACCAGGGCAAGGCTGTGTCAGTCCTCCCCGTGGTCGGCATCTTCGGTGCGAACGCTTCAGGCAAGACGAACCTTCTTCGGGCTCTGTTCGATATGCGGGACGCCGTACGGACATCATTCGCCGAGTGGGCTGCCAAGCCGAGCGTGCCGCGGCAGCCGTTCAAGCTAGACGCGGAAGCCGTGGACGAGACGACGCTCTATGAAGTCGATCTCATGCTGGGCGTGAAACCCGTCCGTTACACGTACGGCTTCGAACTCTCGGACGAGCGGGTAGAAGCTGAATGGCTGCACGCCTACCCGGAGGGTAAACGCGTCGTCTGGTTCGACCGAGAGGCTGACCGCCCAGAAGCGGAGGGCGGAGAGTTCCTCTTTCCCAGCTCCGATCCCGACTCTGACTTCGGATTTCTCGGGAAGCAGGACGTACTCGTGCCCGTCACCCGCCCCGACGCTCTCTTCTTGTCCACGGGTGCCACCCTGAACGACCCGCAGCTTACCGCCCTCCACAGGTGGTTCTTGAACAATTTGTGGCTTATGACTCCCGGCCGGGACGTCAAAGCCAGAAGTGACTGGACCCGGCGGCTACTAGCCGATCCGAAGCGCGGCAAGGACTACCGAGAGTGGCTAATCGAACTGCTTTCCGTTGCTGACCTGGGTATCAGCGGCATCGACATCGACCGCGAGACTGGCGAGATCACCCTGCGCCATCGCAGCTCGGACGGTAGAGACGTCGCCCTCGATTTCCTCGGCGAGGAATCGCTCGGGACACACTCCTGGTTCGCTTTCCTCGGCCCGATGCTCTCCGTCCTCGATGCCGGCGCAGTGCTCCTGGTGGATGAGCTCGATTCCAGCCTCCATCCCACATTGGCTGCCGAGGTCGTTCGACTCTTCCAGGACCCGAAGTCCAACCCACGCAGTGCGCAACTGATCTTCACCACGCACGACGCAACGCTCCTGGGCACTGCAGTCCTGGATCGCCCGCTTGCCCGCGAACAGGTGTGGATCACGTCGAAGAAGACCTCAGGCGCGACGGACCTGTATCCGCTCGCAGCAGCCGGACCTGGCGATGACGAGGACCTGGAACGCGGATACCTGCGTGGTCGATACGGAGGTTCACCCCGTGTCAGCGTGGGCGAGATTGCCCGCGCTCTGGCCTGGCGGGAGAAGGAACGGGAACGCGAGCAGGAGGCGAAGGCGTCAGCGTGAGCGGGTGGGGCGGGCAAGAGCAAGCATTGGGCCTCGATGAGCGCGAGGCGGCGCCGAGGAAGCGGAAAAGGCGCACGGGAAGCAACGACAAAGAGCGTTCGCTGACGACCGTTCAGGTAGCGGAGTATAAGCAAGAGCGGGTCCTCTATGTGGGCTGCGAGGGCGAGTCGACGGAACCCGATTACCTGGATTACCTGGTCAAACGCTTTGGGTCTGGAGAGAGGACGGGGCAGCCTTTCCGAATCGTCCCCGTTTGCAAGGCGAATGGTCTTCTGCCGGAGCAGGTTGTTGAGGCTGTGCGCGAGCATGCCGCCACGGACGAGACCTGGGCGCTTTTCGACCGGGACGAACACACTCAGATTCCACAGGCGCTCGAATACGGCGCGGCCGATAGTACGGAAATTTGCTTCTCCCACCCATCCTTCGACCTGTGGCTGCTTCTTCACTTCCAGGCGTACGGCGGGCGCCAGAGCGGGAAGAGTACAGACGTAGTGAACAAGCTCCGCGCGACCGATCCGGCGTTTAAGCGCTTCGACAAAAAGAATGACAAGAGTATCCAGGGGTCGCGTCGAAAAGCGCTTGAGGGGAGAACTAAGGCAGCCATTGCGCACGCCAAGAGTCTCGTCTCGCAGTGCGAACACGGCGCGTGCAAAGCAAGCCAGCACAAGGCCACTCCTGTCGACCGCACCAGTCTGGACAACCCCGACCACCTGCCTCAGTCCCCCCGCAAGTGGGCTGCACGCTCCGGGCATGCTCTGGACTGCAAGATCTTGGACCGGGACCCGTCCACCGATGTGTGGCGTCTCCTCGTCAGCCTGGGCATCGAGCACGACGACGACTGACGCAGCCTCTTAAGATCGACTACGTCGAGCGGTTTCCGCCCGAAGCCCCGGGGCCACTACGCTGCCCTGGCACTCTCCCTCACTTCCGACCCCCACGAAGGACCGGCGCGTGGCCCGCATCACCCTTCCCCAGCTGGAGCGGCACCTCTTCGCGGCCGCCGACATCCTGCGCGGACGCATGGAGCCTTCCGACTACCGGGACTACATCTTCGGAATGCTGTTCCTGAAGCGCGCCTCGGATGAATTCGAGCCTGAGTGGAAGCGCGTCTATGAGGAGCGGAAAAAGGAGACCGGCAGTGTGGAGCTGGCCTTGAAACGGGCCGACAACCCCGACTTCTACCGCCACGTCTTTTACGTCCCGCCACGTGCTCGCTGGTGGACCGGGCCGCACGTGCTCGACCCCGAACATCAGGAACAGACCGTGCCGGGAATCGAGGGTCTCACCGCAGAGACCAGGGGACCGGACGGAAATCTGATGAAGGTGGGGGAATACCTGGACAAGGCGCTCGTCGCACTCCAGGAAGGCAACAGCAGACTGTCCGGCGTCGCCTCGCATATCGAGTTCAACGCAGTCGCCGGCAACAAATCCCGCTTTACACCGAACGAACTGCTCGCCCTGATCCGGCACTTCAGTCTCTATCGGCTCCGCAACGAAGACTTCGAATTCCCCGACATGTTGGGGGCGGCATACGAGTACCTGTTGGGCCGGTTCGCGGACTCCGCCGGGCAAAGCGGTGGCGAGTTCTACACACCGCGCTCTGTGGTGCGGATGCTGGTACGCCTGCTCGACCCGCAGCCGATGGAAAGCGTCTACGACCCCTGCATGGGCTCCGGTGGCATGCTGATCGCCGCCCGAGAATACGTCGAGGAGCACGGCGGCAACCCCGACGAGCTCGGCATCAACGGCCAGGACCGCAATCCTGCGTCCTGGTCGATGGCCAGCATGAACATGGTGCTGCACGGGATCCGGAAGTTCGACCTCCAGCATGGCGACACGCTCACTGAGCCGCTCCACCTTGACGAGAACAGACGCCTGCGCACCTTCACCAAGGTCCTCTCCAACCCACCCTTCTCCCAGCCGTACGACCAGGCGCAGGTGGCCGCCGCCGACGCTCTACACGGCACGCGCATGAACTGGGGATGGGCACCCGAGAAGGGCAAAAAGGCCGACTTGATGTTCGTCCAGCATATGGTTTCGGTGCTGGACGAGCGGGGTGTGGTCGCCGTGGTGATGCCGCACGGGGTCCTTTTCCGCGGAGGCAAGGAGAAGGAGATCCGCGAGGAGCTGCTGCGCGACGACTGCGTAGAGGCGGTGATCGGCCTCGGCCCGAACCTCTTCTACGGCGTCGGCATCCCCGCCTGCGTTCTCATCCTGCGCCGGCCACGCCGTAAGCACCCCGACCGGAGCAAGAAGGTCCTCTTCATCAACGCCGATCGGGAGTTCACGGTTGGCCGCAACCAGAACGAGCTGGGCCCCGAGCACGTCGAGAAGATCGTCACGGTGTTCCAGCGGGGGCGGTCCCTGCCGGGCTACTCGCGATGGGTGGAGGTGAATGACCTCCTCGCGGAGGGAGCCAACCTCAACATCCGCCGCTGGGTAGACAATTCACCGCCTGCAGAACCGCAGGATGTGCGGGCTCATCTGTACGGCGGCGTCCCGGTCAAGGAAGTAGCAGCGCAGTCAGACCTGTTCGGGGCATACGGAGTCGACGCGTCCACGTTGTTCGCCGCACGCGTCGGCGACCCCGACTACTACAACTTCCTGCCCGAAGACCCTGATGCCACTGTCAGCCGCATTGCGGAACAGGCCGCCACGAAGGAAGCCTCGCTGCGGGCGGCGTACGCCGACTGGTGGAAGAAGGGGGCACTCCTCTTCTCTCAGCTGGCTGAAGATGGAAAGTTGATGGATCTGCGAGCCGGGCTAATCGCTGGCTTCACGGAGTCCATCGGGGGCGTGAAGGTTCTCGACGAGTACCGCACGTCGGGCATCATTGCCGATTGGTGGACGCACGCGCGTTATGACATGAAGGCTCTGGCCGCTGGTGGTTTTGCCCGCGTACTCGAAGGCTGGGTCGACTCGACAGAGGCAATCGTGAGGCCGGCAGAGGGTGCTGTCAGCAGCACCGGCTCTGCAAAGAAGCCGAAGGTAACGATCTCGGCTGCCGATCGCCGCCGCGCGATGGACCAGATGGTCGTACGTCACCTCATCCCGGAATTCCTCACGCAGTACGCAGTCGTAGAAGCGGAGGTCGCAACAACCGACGCAGCGTTCAAGGAAGCGGCGGAAGCGGTATCGGCGGCTAAGCCGACGCCGGAGGAGGGCGAGGACGAGGGTACTTCTCCTGAGGAGAACGCTGCCGAGCCGGTCTCGTCGGATGAGCTAGCCCGTCTTGAGGCTGAGTGGGCAAGGTGCAGGAAGGCTCGTACGGCAGCTATGAAGAAGCGCAAGGCGCTCGACGACCGGTTCCTGACAGAGCTGATTGCAGCCGCGGACGTCGTCCTCGCAGACAAGGAGCGGACTCAGGAAGTTGTCCTGACTGTCCTCAACGAGGATCTGACGGGACGGCTCGACGCGGCAGTCGCAGTAGGGCGCCTGGAACTGGTCGCAGTGTTTCGGCGGTGGGTGGAAAAGTATGCGGTGTCGTTGAGCGAGTTGGAAGGAGAAAGCGACCTGGCAAAGGGGGAGCTAGGGAAGTGGCTTGAGGAGCTGGGTTATGAGCGGTAAACACACGGTCAAGACAGCGAGCTCTTGCAATTGGCGATCTGTGCCACTGGGAGAAGCTGGAACATGGCTGTCAGGAGGGACACCCAGCACCTCTAACCCCGCCTACTGGGATGGTGATATCCCGTGGATTAGTGGCGCAAGCCTCAAGTCATTTCGGATTTCCGATTCTGAGCGTCGTCTAACCCCCCTGGGGGCGAAGACCGGTTCGCGACTTGTCGCCAAGGGCACAACCCTGTTCGTGGTTCGAGGAATGAGCCTCAAGTCCGAGTTCCGCATCGGTGTCGCAGCACGAGATGTGGCATTCGGACAGGACGTCAAGGCGCTCATCCCTGCCGACGGAATCGACGCCTACTTCCTCGCCCATTCCATGCGGGCGCATACCGATCAGATCCTGCGCCTGGTAGAAGATACGAGCCACGGCACTGGGAGACTGGATACCGACCGTCTCCAGGAACTTGCGATCGGTGTCCCTCCACTTCAGGAGCAGCGCCGGATCGTCGCCGCGCACTCGGCATTTGAGCGGTGGATCGTGGCGCTGGACGGAGTGCTTGAAAAGCTCCGAGTTACAGAGCAAGCACTGGCCCCCGCAAAGTGGGATGAGTGGGATCAGGTCCCTCTAGAGACCGTTGCAACAGTGGCGGCCGGCGTAACGCTCGGCTCAGAGCCCGTGGGGGATGGGACGGTTGAGCTGCCCTATCTGCGCGTCGCCAACGTTCTGGACGGTCGCATCGATACGACTGACGTGAAGCGAGTCCGGATTCTCAGTGCACAGTTCGAGCGGTACGCTCTCAAACCGGGAGATCTGCTACTCACAGAAGGGGGAGACCTCGACAAACTTGGCCGGGGCGCGGTCTGGGATGGCCAGATTGAGCGCTGCCTGCACCAGAACCACGTCTTCCGGGTCCGATGCGGTGAACGCATGACGCCCGACTTCCTCGCGCTATACACCGCCTCGCCCGTCGGACGTGCGTATTTCCAGCGAGTCGGCAAGCAGACGACGAACCTCGCATCGATCAACTCGACGCAGGTCAAAAAAATGCCGGTCCCTGTGCCGCCGCTGGACGAGCAGGAACGGCTTCTGGGGCCGCTCCGGGCCGCTCGGAAGCGGGCCGGGGAGCTGGAGAAACAGATCGCCAAACTGCGCGCGGTTCAGCGAGGCGTGATCGAAGACCTGCTCACCGGTCACTCGAAGATGTCCGAGACCTGAACGGATCCGCCACTTCGTCACGGACGGCCATTCCCGCAAGCTTGGTGATACTTGCCGCGGCGGGCGCCCCGATGGGACGAGGCGCCGCAGACGAGGAAGCATACGTACCGGCGATACGCGACCAGAGGCTTCGATTCGGCACTGTCCCAAGTCTCTTGCTGCCCCACCTCACGGCTTGGTCAAAGGCCGAAACGCCTCTGGCTGGATCACTGTCCAGACGTAGGGTTGCCCTATATCCCAGGATGGCACTGGTACGTACTTGTGAGAGGCAGGGAGTTCAGCAGTGGGTGGGCAGCAGGGGCTACCAGAAGACGCCGGACTGGAGCAAGCGGGACCGGAGCATCTGAAGACCGAGAAGCCGCTGATCAGGCAGCTGGTCGGACTCGGGTGGGAGCACCTGGAAGGAGCCACTCCTGGAAAGCCGGTCAGCAGCGCCGCACTGTCTCAACGAGCCACGTACAAAGATGTCCTCTACGGGGATCGCTTCCGGGACGCCGTAGCCAAGATCAACCCTGCCCCCGGAGGCGGCGGAACGTGGCTGACTCCCGCCCAGCTCGACCGTCTCCTCGCCCTCGTCCTGGGCACCGCCCCAGGCCAGGGGCCGGCCGAACGAGGGGTAGCCGCCAACCTCGCGGTCACGAAGTTGCTACGCGATGGCGTCAATGCCCGGACCCTGCCTGGCTGGCGGAAGGGCGACCCCGAGCATGTCCAGCTTGTCGACTGGGACGGGGAAAACGGCGGGCGTAATGATTTCCTGGCAGTGAGCCAGTTCCGCGTGGACCGCGAAGGGCTGTCCCATGTCACCCCGGACCTCGTGCTATTCGTCAACGGGCTGCCTTGGGTTGTCATCGAATGCAAGGCCCCGCTCACCTCTGGAAGCGACAGCAGGGCTGCCTTGGACGACGCTGTCGGCCAAGTCTGCCGGTACGCAAGCCTTGAGTCCCCCGCGCCTGTGCCGGAGTTCACTCGGTACGCTCAGGTCCTGATCGGCACCGACAGGACCTACGCCGAGCTCGGCACCGTCACCTCAACCCCCGAGTACTTCACGCCCTGGCGCACAACTGAGCCCGCGCCCGCCGATGGCTGCGACACCGACATGGCCGTGCTGGTCACGGGGGTGCTTACCCCCGGCCACCTTCTGACGCTAGTGCGAGATTTCACCACTGAGCGCGGCCAGGGCGGTCACACGCTCAAGGTAGTCGGTCGTTATCAGCAGTTCCGGGCCGTCCGCCGGCTCGCCCGAGCGCTCAGGGAGCGCACGACAGCGATCGCGGCAGGACACGAGGCCAGCCAGCGGGGTGGGGTCATTTGGCACACTCAGGGCTCTGGCAAGAGCCTCACCATGGCCTTCCTGGTGCGTCATCTCAGGAGCAGCCAGCAGCTCAAGGCGCACAAAGTCGTTGTCGTCACGGACCGCATCGATCTCGAGAAGCAGATTCTGGAGTCGATGGCCGCGGCTGAGGAGACCGTCCACCGAGCGGAAGGGGTGGCGGACGCACGTGCTCACCTCGCCGTCCGAGTGCCCGATGTCGTCTTGGTCATGCTCCAGAAGGCCCAGCGCGACGACACCGCTTACGACGGGCGCGAGGAGAAGCTGGGCACTGCGGGCCAAGAGAAGACACACGTTCAAGTCAACGTCGCCAATCCCAGTTCACGCATCGTGGTCCTCATCGACGAGGCTCACAGAGGCCAGGACCGCTGGCTACACGCCCGGCTTCGAGCACTGTTGCCCAACGCCGTGCTTGTCGGTTTCACCGGAACGCCCATTATCAGCGACGCACGCAAGAAGACCGAGGAGATCTTTGGGCCGATCGTCGACACGTACACGCTGCGTGACGCCGAACAGGACCGATCTGTCGTGCCAGTGCGCTACGAGGCGTACGACGTGCCTTTGGAGGTCGTTGAGAAGGCCGCGTTGGACGCCAAATTCGACACTCAGGTTCCTGCTGATCCGCAGCAGCGTGAACGCGTGCTGCGGAAGTTTGCACGCCGGAAAGAGGTGCTCGAAGCCCACTCTGTGATCGCGGACAAGGCCGACTACATGCTGCGGCACTGGGCGGTCAACGCTATGCCCGACCGATTCGGTGCCCAGTTGGTCGCAGTGTCCCGGCGTGCGGCTGTCCGGTACCGGAGCGCTCTGCTTTTCGCCCGTGACCGACTGGTCCGCCAGCTCGATGCCCTGGACCCAGCCCTACGCCACGATCCGGCAGCAGTGCTCGGTGCCAACGAGGAGACACGAGAGCTCCTGGCCGTCCTCCCCCACCGGGATGTCCTCGCTTCCATCGACGCCGCAGTGGTGATCCACGGTGATCGGCAGAAAGATCCCGCGGATTGGCGGGACTGGACATTGAAATCCCGGCAAGACTCGCACATCGAGCGATTCAAAGCGGGACTTGGCGATCCGCTCGGCTCTGCGGTCGATCCGTCTTGGGATGTTGATCCGCACGGGATGCCAGGTCAGGGACTGTTCTCACCCGAGGCACCTGTGACTGATGTCTGGACAGCTGGGGAAGAAACCAGCGAAGTGACGGATAAGGATCGTTGGGATACCACGGACGACGATCAGGAAGCAGCCGAGCCGTTGGCCTTCCTCGTCGTCCAGTCGATGCTCCTGACAGGCTTCGACGCACCCGTTGAGCAGGTCCTCTACTTGGACTGTGCCCTCTCCGGTGTGGGACTTCTCCAAGCCGTAGCGCGCACTAACCGCCCATACCCACGCAAGAGGTGGGGCTTGGTCGTCGACTTCGTGGGCATCGGCAACGATTTGGCCCGCTCGTTGCGCGACTACGAACAACATCACCTGCGCCAGGTCTACGGCTACCAGGACGTCAGCGTCGACCACCTCGCACGGGACTTCGCGGGAGATCAGCCCACCGGGGACGGACTGCTCCTTCAGGCAGACGCTGCTGCCGACAAGCTCCTGAAAGACCTGCACAGCTCTGTCTCCCGCTTCCTAGAAGCACGAAACCTAGCCTCGTACGACATCTACGGAACCATTTCCCTGGCCGACGAGCAACGCCGTGAGGCGCTCCTGGAAGAGCTAGCCGACCCGCTGGCACGTGGTGAGTTCGACGAGCTGGTGCGCGCCTTCCTTACCGCCCTCGGCGCTGTCCTTCCCCGTCCGTACGCACTCATCTACGAGCAACTGGCCGGCCACCTCGGCGAAGTCCAGTATCTGGCACGTCAGAGCTACCTGGACGGTCGCGACGAGTTCAGCCCGCGCCGGTACGGCGCCAAGGTGCGCAAGCTCATCGCCGACCACATCCGGGTCACCGGTGTTGAGTTGCGGATTCCTCCCGTCGCGCTGACCGCGCCCGACTTCATGGAACGCGTCGAAGCGAACCAAGACGTACGCGCCAGGACCCGCTACATGATCAGTCGGCTGCGTACGCACATCACAGCGAATATCGGCACGGACCGTGCGCGCTATGAGCTCTTCAGCAGCCGCCTGGAAGAGATCGTCCAGCGGATGCGCCAGGATTTCGAGCAGGCCGCTGCCGACCTCACCCGGCTCGTCGGAGATGTCACAGAGGACGTTGAGGAGCCGGGTCCGAGCCTCGATCCGCTGACTGAAGGGCCGGTGTACCGAGCGCTGACTAGAGAGCTGGAGCAGGGCGACTCTGTCTCCGTGCCTGAAGACGTAGATCTCTACGAGGCAGCGTGCAGCATCTCCGTGGACATAGCCGCGTTGGTGAGACAACCGCACTTTCCGGCACAGCCCGATGCGCGCGACGATGTACGCAGGGAGCTCCGGTTCAGAGTGGCAGACCACCTCCACATCGAGTGGGAGGCGACCGCCGACCTGGCGGCCGGGCTCTTGGAGCTCGCCGTGGAGCGCCGTGACGACTTCCTGCGCTACGGGAGACGGTCCCGTTAGCAGATGCAGCGTCGGCGGCGCTCACGGCCCCTGTCAGCGCCAGATGGTACGAATGACTGGTGAGCCTCACCGTCCAGTCCGCCCTCGCGTCACTCCCAATGCCAAGGGAGTGGACGTGGCAGGTCGTCGTGCGACCACGGCGCCGGACGCTGGGGATTGAGATCCGGGAGGACGGCGGTGTGCTCTTCGCTGTGCCGGCGGACGCCGATCCACAGGCCGTCGCTGAAGCTGTACGCTCTCGGCTGCCCCGGCTTGCCGACGAGGTAGAGCGACGCAGGCATGGCGGAGGGGAACCTGTCAAGGAGCTGGTGGGCGGGACGAGCTTCGCGTACCTCGGGCGCCGCCACCGGCTAAAAGTAGTGCAGGCCGGTTCGGATAAGCGGGTGCGACTGAACCAGGGCTGGCTGGAGCTTCCAGAGACTGAGTCCCCGCGACAAGGTGCTCGCCTGATTGCCCAGTGGTACACAGCGCGAGGTACACGATGGGCATCCGCCCGCGCTGCACCTCTGGCTGAGCGCACGGGTGTCACTCCACGGGGTGTGACGGTCCAAGAGCTTGGAGAACGATGGGGAGCCTGCGAGCCTGACGGCTTTATCAGGCTGCACTGGGCACTCATGCAGCTACCGCCGAGCCTCGTGGATCTGGTTCTCGTCCATGAGCTCACACACCTGAAAGTACCTACCCACGGTGCGGCCTTCCGGCGCAGAATGCGTATGACGCTTGAGGACCTTGACACTCTGGAGCGCCAGTTCAGCGAAGCAGAGCCGAGTCTGTGGCGCGGAGCCATCTGACCGCTAGTGCATGCACAGATTGAGAGCCACGCAGAAGGGCCCGCCTACGGAGGCGGGCCCTTCATGCTCGCGTTCCCGAGAACGAGAGTGGTTTAAATTTCAACTAGATGTTGAAGCGGAACTCCACCACGTCCCCGTCCTGCATCACGTACTCCTTGCCCTCCATCCGCGCCTTCCCCTTCGCGCGCGCGTCCGCCACCGAGCCCGTCTCCACCAGGTCCTCGAAGGAGATGACCTCCGCCTTGATGAAGCCCTTCTGGAAGTCGGTGTGGATCACACCCGCCGCCTCCGGAGCCGTCGCGCCCTTCTTGATCGTCCAGGCGCGGGATTCCTTCGGGCCCGCCGTCAGGTACGTCTGGAGGCCCAGCGTCCGGAAGCCCACGTGGGCCAGCGTGGCGAGGCCCGGCTCCTCCTGGCCCACCGACTGGAGGAGTTCGAGCGCCTCCTCGTCATCGAGTTCGGCGAGGTCCGACTCCAGCTTCGCGTTGAGGAAGATCGCCTCCGCCGGGGCGACCAGCGCGCTCTGCTCCGCCTTGAACGTGTCGTCCGTCAGCTCGTCCTCGTCGACGTTGAAGACGTAGAGGAACGGCTTGGTGGTGAGGAGGTGCAGGTCGTGCAGGAGCTCCTCGTTGCCGGAGCCCTGGACGATGCCCGCCGAGAAGAGCGTGTCGCCCTTCTCCAGGATCTCCTTGGCCTCCTCGACCGCCTTGACCTTCGGCGCGATGTCCTTCTTGATCCGCGATTCCTTCTGCAGGCGCGGCAGGACCTTCTCGATGGTCTGGAGGTCGGCCAGGATCAGCTCGGTGTTGATCGTCTCGATGTCGTCCTTCGGCGAGACCTTGCCGTCGACGTGGACGACGTTCTCGTCCTTGAAGGCGCGGATGACCTGGCAGATCGCGTCGGACTCCCGGATGTTCGCCAGGAACTTGTTGCCCAGGCCCTCGCCCTCGCTCGCGCCGCGCACGATGCCGGCGATGTCGACGAAGTCCACCGTCGCCGGGAGGACCCGCTGGGAGGAGAAGATCTCCGCCAGCTTGGTCAGGCGCGGGTCGGGGACGCCGACCACGCCGACGTTCGGCTCGATCGTGGCGAACGGGTAGTTGGCCGCCAGCACGTCGTTCTTGGTCAGGGCGTTGAACAGGGTCGACTTGCCGACATTCGGCAGGCCGACGATTCCGATCGTGAGCGACACGTTGGCGACTTCCTGAAGTGAGGACTGGCGATGGGCGCCCGGCCCGATGGTGGGCCGATCCCCCAGTTTACGGGCGGCCCCGGCCGCGCAGCGACGGGTGCCGGGAGTCGAACTCTTCGCCAAGGTCACCCAAAGGGCGTGTCCTGTGCCTGATTCCTCCCCACTCGCAACCTACGTTGGTCCGGTGGAGCAGCACAGGACGAGCAACCCCCGGCGCCGGCAGCGCCCGCAGGCACCCCTTTCGCCTCCCGGGCCCCTCTCCCCGCAGGTCGCGGACGGCCCCGCCGTGTACGGGGTACGGGCGGCCCGTCCCGCACGGAACGTGCCCCCCGTGGTCCTCGCCCTGCGCAGACTGCCCAACCCCCGGCTGACGGGTATCGGCGGCGGGCTCTTCGCGTCCGCCACCATGCTGGTGCTCGGCTCGCTGGTCTGGCTGCTGTTCGACGGTTCCGCCGTGGTCTACGGGGTGCTGTTCCTGCCCGTGTGCGCGCTGACCGCGCTCTGGGTGCGCGAGGCGGACCTGGTCACCGCCCCGATCGGTGTGCCCATCGCCTTCGCCACCGGAATCGTGCCGATCTCGGGCGGTGAGGGCGGGATCGGCGGCCAGATCATGGCGGTGGTCACCTCGCTCGCGGTGCACGCCGGCTGGCTGTACGGCGGAACGCTCGTGGCGGGGCTGATCACCTGCGTACGCAAGGTGCGGGCGATGTCACGACGCAAGCGCCGCACCAGGCCCGCACCCCCGCCCCGCCGCTAGGTCCTGTCGCCCGGACAGGACCTGGAACCTCTCTCACGCGGAGAGGAGCGGCGTCACTTGCTCGCCGACGCCATCGCCGCGCCCACGATGCCCGCGTTGTTCTGCAGTTCCGCCGGAACGATCTCGGCCCTGATCCCCTCGATCAGCGGCACGAACTTGTCGGCCTTGCGGCTGACGCCGCCGCCGATGATGAACAGCTCGGGCGAGAACAGCATCTCCACATGGGCCAGGTACTTCTGCACCCGGTGCGCCCAGTGGGGCCAGCTCAGGTCCTCGTCGTCCTTGACCTTCGTCGACGCGCGCTTCTCCGCCTCGTGACCGTGCAGCTCCAGATGGCCGAGCTCGGTGTTGGGCACGAGCCGGCCGTCGACGAAGAGTGCGCTGCCGATGCCGGTACCGAAGGTCAGCAGCATGACGACGCCCTTGCGGCCCCGGCCCGCGCCGAAGGTCATCTCCGCCACGCCCGCCGCGTCCGCGTCGTTCAGCAGGGTCACGCCGACGCCGCCCAGACGCTCATTGAGCAGTCCGGCCGCGTCCACGTCGATCCAGCCCTTGTCCACGTTGGCCGCGGTGCGGGTGACGCCACTCGTCACCACGCCGGGGAAGGTCACGCCCACCGGCCCCGACCAGTCGAAATGACGCACCACTTCGACGACGCCGTCCGCCACCGCATCCGGCGTCGCCGGATGCGGGGTCAGCACCTTATGTCGTTCCTGCGCCAGGTCACCGCGCTCCAGATCCACGGGAGCGCCCTTGATGCCCGATCCGCCGATGTCCACTCCGAACACGTTCATGGACACAACGTTACGGGCAGGGCCCGTCGGTTACTCCCCGGACGCCCGACCCGCCAGCTTCGCGGCCTCCGCGCGCAGATCACGCCGCAGCTCCTTGGGCAGCGAGAAGGTGATGGACTCCTCGGCGGCCTTCACGATCTCGACGTCCTCGAAGCCGCGCTGCGACAGCCACTCCAGCACGCCCTCGACGAGCACGTCCGGTACGGACGCGCCCGAGGTGACGCCGACGGTGGCGACGCCCTCCAGCCAGGCCTCGTCGATCTCGTCCGCGAAGTCGACCAGGTGCGCGTCGCGTGCGCCGGCGCCGAGGGCCACCTCGACGAGCCGGACGGAGTTCGAGGAGTTCTTCGAGCCGACGACGATGACCAGGTCGGCCTCGGCGCCCATCTGCTTGACCGCGATCTGACGGTTCTGCGTGGCGTAGCAGATGTCATCGCTGGGCGGGGAGATCAGCTGCGGGAACTTCTCCTTCAGCTTGTCCACCGTCTCCATCGTCTCGTCGACGGACAGCGTGGTCTGGGAGAGCCAGACGACCTTGGACTCGTCGCGCACCTCGACGTTCGCGACATCGTCCGGGCCGTCGACCAGGGTGATGTGGTCGGGGGCCTCGCCGGAGGTGCCGATGACCTCCTCGTGGCCGTCGTGGCCGATGAGCAGGATGTCGTAGTCGTCGTTCGCGAAGCGGACCGCTTCCTTGTGGACCTTGGTGACCAGCGGGCAGGTCGCGTCGATGGTGGCGAGCTTGCGTTCCGCCGCCTCGTCGTGGACGACCGGGGCGACGCCGTGCGCGGAGAACATGACGATCGATCCCTCGGGGACCTCGGCCGTCTCCTCGACGAAGATCGCGCCCTTCTTCTCGAGGGTCTGCACGACGTATTTGTTGTGGACGATCTCGTGGCGGACGTAGATCGGCGAGCCGTACTGCTCAAGGGCCTTCTCAACAGCGATCACGGCGCGGTCCACGCCCGCGCAGTAGCCACGGGGAGCGGCGAGGAGGACGCGGCGGGCAGGAGGCGTAGCAGTCATGCCCCCCATCGTAAGGCCGCCCAGAAGAGGCGGGAGATCACCGCCCGGGGGAAGACTGATGAACGGTACGCGACGGACGGAGGGCGGGATGGCCGCGGCGGACATGTCCCGGCCGGACGACGGGAACAGCGGTCCGGACGACGGGAGCAGCGGTCCGGACGGCAGGGACGGCGGGCACGGCAAGGACGAAGCGGGCTCAGGTCTGCGGCGCAGTCTCGGTTTCCGTGACCTCATGGTCTACGGGCTGCTGTTCATCGCGCCCATGGCGCCCGTCGGCATCTTCGGCACCCTGGACGCGAAGTCGGACGGCGCGGTGGCGCTCGTCTATGTCGTGGCCACGATCGCCATGGCGTTCACCGCATCGAGTTACGCGCAGATGGTGCGGGTCGCCCCGCAGGCCGGGTCGGTCTTCACCTACGCCCGCAAGGGGCTCGGCGAGGGGCCCGGCTTCATCGCCGGGTGGATGGCGATGCTCGACTATCTGCTGATCCCGGCGGTCGCCTACCTCTTCTCGGGCATCGCGCTGGAGGCGCTGATCCCGGAGGTCGACCGGTGGGTGTGGACGGGGATCGCGGTCGTGGTGACCACGCTCCTCAATCTGTGGGGCGTGCGGGCCGCGGCCCGGGTGGGCTTCGCGGTGCTGGCGATGGAGATCGTCGTCCTGCTGGTCTTCGCCGTGTCCGCGGTGGTGGTGCTCGCCCGGGACGGAGCGCAGCGCGGCTGGCTGTCGCCGTTCACCGGGGACGCGGGCTTCTCGATGACGGCGGTGCTCAGCGCGGTCTCGGTCGCGGTGCTGTCGTATCTGGGGTTCGACGCGATCGCCTCGTTCGCCGAGGAGGTCACCGGCGGGTCGCGGAAGGTGGCCAGGGCGGTACTGCTCTGCCTGGGCCTCGCGGGTTTTCTGTTCGTCGCGCAGACCTATCTGGCCGCGCTGCTCGAACCGGTGTCGTCGGCGGAGCTCGCCGCCGATCCGGCGGCACAGGGCTCGGCGTTCTACGACGCGGTGGACGCCTCGGTGGGCACCTGGCTGCACGATCTGGTGGCGCTGAGCAAGGCGATCGGCGCGGCGTTCGCGGCGCTGGCCGCGCAGGCGGCGGCCGGCCGGCTGCTGTTCGCGATGGGCCGGGACCGCCGGCTGCCGCACATGCTGTCGCGTACCGACTCGGGCGTGCCACGGGTCGCGCTGCTGCTGGCGGCCGCGGTGACGATGGCCGCCGCGGTGTGGGCGGCGCGGCTCGACGACGGTCTGGACCAGCTGGTGTCGGTGGTCGACATCGGGGCGCTCACGGCGTTCGTGCTGCTGCACGCGAGTGTCGTCGGCTGGTTCGTCGTGCGCCGGGCGGAGGGCCGCCCGGACTGGCTGCGGCATGTGCTGGTGCCGGTGGTCGGCACCGCCGTGCTGCTCCTGGTGATCGCCGAGGCGGCCCGCTCGGCGCAGCTGGTGGGCGCCGTCTGGCTGGGGGTGGGACTGGTGGTCCTGGCGGTCCAGTGGAGGCGCCCGCGCACCCCCTTGCCCGGCGCGGAGTCACGCGGCGGGCCGTGACGGCCGGTGTTGTCGTACGCGGCCGATACGCTCGCCCGTATGGCTCTCAACACGTCAGCGGACGCGCCCCTGCCGGTCGGTGAGGTGTCACGGCTGATCGGCGGGTGGATCGACCGGCTCGGCGCGGTCTGGGTGGAGGGGCAGATCACTCAGCTGTCGCGGCGGCCGGGCGCGGGAGTCGTCTTCCTGACCCTACGCGATCCCTCGTACGACATCTCGGTGAGCGTCACCTGCTTCCGGCAGGTCTTCGACGCGGTCGCGGACGTCGTGGCGGAGGGCGCGCGGGTCGTGGTCCACGCCAAGCCCGAGTGGTACGCCCCGCGCGGACAGCTGTCGTTGCGTGCCGTGGAGATACGGCCCGTGGGCATCGGCGAGCTGCTTGCGCGGCTGGAGCAGCTGAAACGGACGCTGGGCGCCGAGGGGCTGTTCGCCCAGGAGCGCAAGCGGCCGCTGCCGTTCCTGCCGCACCGGGTGGGTCTGGTGGTCGGCCGGGCGTCCGCGGCGGAGCGGGACGTCCTGGAGAACGCCCGCCGTCGCTGGCCCGCGGTCCGTTTCGAGGTGCGCAATGTGGCCGTGCAGGGCGTGCACGCGGTCGCGCAGGTGGTGCACGCGGTCAAGGAGCTGGACAGCCTCCCGGACGTGGACGTGATCATCGTGGCGCGGGGCGGCGGCAGCGTGGAGGACCTGCTGCCGTTCTCGGACGAGCAGCTGGTGCGCGCGGTCTCCGAGTGCCGTACGCCGGTGGTGTCGGCGATCGGGCACGAGCCGGACTCGCCGCTGCTGGACCTGGTGGCCGATCTGCGGGCGTCCACGCCGACGGACGCGGCGAAGAAGGTCGTGCCGGATGTCGGCGAGGAGCTGGAGCGGGTGCGGCAGCTGCGGGACCGCGCGCTGCGCACGGTGCGGGCCCTGCTCGACCGCGAGGAGCGGGGACTGGCGCACGCGCTGGCCCGCCCGGTGATGGAGCATCCGCAGCGGATGGTGGAGGAGCGCGAGGCCGAGGTGGACGCGCTGGTCGCCCGCAGCCGGCGGGTGCTCGGCCATCTGCTGGACCGTGCGGACTCCGAGCTGTCGCACACCCGCGCGCGGGTCCTGTCGCTGTCGCCGGCGGCGACCATGGAGCGCGGTTACGCGGTGCTCCAGCGCACGGACGGGGCGGTCGTCAGCTCGCCGGACGATGTGGCGGCGGGCGAGGAGTTGCGGGCGCGGGTCTTCGAGGGCGAGTTCGCGGTACGGGTGTCCGAGTGAGTACGAACGGGGCGAATAGGGTGGGCGGCATGGCAGCCAGGACGGAAGAGAGCACGCTCGGCTACGAGCAGGCGCGGGACGAGCTGATCGAGGTCGTGCGCCGCCTGGAGGCCGGCGGTACGACGCTCGAGGAGTCGCTGGCGCTGTGGGAGCGCGGCGAGGAGCTGGCCAAGGTGTGCCGCCACTGGCTGGAGGGCGCCCGCGCCCGTCTGGACGCGGCTCTGTCCGGTGGCGGCGACGGCGACAGGGAGACCGACGACACCGCCGATTCCGACGACTGAGCAGGTCAGCGGCGTGTGGAGTGTGAGTCGGATCACGATCGGCGTGTAGTTGAAATTTAATCCATCGGGACAGGGTTGACCCCCGCGTACTGAGCACACCCTGCACCACCGGAAGGTTCGACCAGCATGACTCTCGTTCTCGACTCCGCCGCCCAGGATCTCCTCTTCCGTGAGGCCCGCACCGCCAACACGTTCACCGACGAGCCGGTGACCGAGGAGCAGGTGCAGGCGATCTACGACCTGGTCAAGTACGGCCCCACGGCCTTCAACCAGAGCCCGCTGCGAGTCGTCCTGGTCCGCTCCGCCGAGGCCCGCGAGCGCCTGGTGGGTCACATGGCCGAGGGCAACCGGCCGAAGACCGCCGCCGCCCCGCTCGTCGCGATCCTCGCCGCGGACAACGAGTTCCACGAGGAGCTGCCGACCCTGTTCCCGCACTTCCCGCAGGCCAAGGACGCCTTCTTCTCCGAGCGCCCGGTCCGTGAGCAGGCCGCCGGTCTCAACGCCGCCCTCCAGGCCGCGTACTTCATCGTCGGCGTCCGCGCCGCCGGTCTGGCCGCCGGCCCCATGACGGGCTTCGACCCCGCGGGCGTCCAGAAGGAGTTCCTGGACGGCGACCACACGCCGCTGATCGTCGTGAACATCGGCAAGCCCGGTGAGGACGCGAGCTTCCCGCGGTCGCCGCGGCTGGCATACGAGGACGTCGTGACGACCGTCTGACCCGCAGGGCACAGCAGAAGGCCGCCGCACCCCTGAGGGTGCGGCGGCCTTCGGTATGTCTGTCTCCACCTCAGGACGGTCCACCGTCAGAGGCCGTGCCGCGGGAAATCCGGGGTCCTGTGCGGCAGGTTCCGCCTCAGGGCGCCACGGACGGCTCCGGAGCCTTCTCCGCCTCCAGCGCCGCGGCCATCTCCGCGAGCCGCGCCAGGGACGCCGTTCCGGTCACCACGGTCGTCGAGCCCTTGTCCTCGCGCACCAGGGCGTCGTACTTCGCACCCTCCCAGCGCTGCCAGGTCACGCCGTTCACCTGCTGGGTCTTCTCGGTCCGCTCGGCGCGCTGGCTGACCTTCGCCACGTACTTGCGGGCGGGCTCGGTCGACTGCTCCACCGCGACGTACTCGCCGTCCGGGTCGAGGAACCCGAGGTGCCAGGCGTCGGCGGAGGTCCGCGCGTACGTCACCGAGGTCGGCTTCCACTCCTTCGGCAGGCCCTGGGGCGCCGCCACCGGATAGGGTGCCGCTCGCCGTGCCGTCAGCAATTCGACCCGGTAGTCGACCGCCTTGACCGGATCCGCTTTGTCGTCGTGCGGAATGAACACATAGATCACCGCGACGACGGCTCCGATCACCGCCATCGACAGCACCATGTCGCGCACCGTCTGTCTGCCTCGCATACCTGCCACGCCCCCCATGGTCGCATCAAGGGTGCGTGCTCAAACGTGGCCCCCACTGCTCATTTTGTCGACGTACCGATAGAGTCGCAGCACCCTCTATTCCGGCCGTCGTCGTACAGAAAGGTGCGCTCCGATGACCGACAACAGTCTGCCGTCCCAGCTCGAGGTCTCTCCCGAGGCTCCCGACCGCAACCTGGCCCTGGAGCTCGTCCGGGTCACCGAGGCCGCCGCCATGGCCGCGGGCAGGTGGGTCGGCCGCGGCGACAAGATCGGTGCCGACGGAGCGGCCGTCAAGGCCATGCGGACCCTCGTCTCCACCGTCTCGATGAACGGCATCGTCGTCATCGGTGAGGGCGAGAAGGACGAAGCCCCCATGCTCTTCAACGGCGAGCGCGTCGGCGACGGGACCGGTGCCGAGGTCGACATCGCCGTCGACCCGATCGACGGCACCACGCTCAACGCCAAGGGCATGCCCAACGCCATCGCCGTACTCGCCGCCGCCGACCGCGGCACCATGTTCGACCCGTCCGCGGTCTTCTACATGGACAAGCTGGTCACCGGCCCCGAGGCCGCGGACTTCGTGGACATCAACGCCCCCGTCTCGGTGAACATCCGCCGCGTCGCCAAGGCCAAGCACTCCGCGCCCGAGGACGTCACGGTCGTCATCCTTGACCGCCCCCGCCACGAGGGCATCGTCAAGGAGATCCGCGAGACCGGCGCGCGCATCAAGTTCATCTCGGACGGCGATGTCGCCGGCTCGGTGATGGCCGTGCGCGAGGGCACCGGCGTCGACATGCTGATGGGCATCGGCGGCACCCCCGAGGGCATCATCTCCGCCTGTGCGATCAAGTGCCTCGGCGGCACCATCCAGGGCAAGCTGTGGCCGAAGGACGACGCGGAGCGGCAGCGCGCGCTCGACGCGGGCCACGACCTGGACCGGGTGCTGCACACCACCGACCTGGTCAGCGGGGACAACGTCTTCTTCGTCGCCACCGGCATCACCGACGGCGAACTGCTGCGCGGAGTGCGCTACCGCTCGGAGACGGCCACGACGCAGTCCCTGGTGATGCGCTCCAAGTCGGGCACGATCCGCCAGATCGACTCCACGCACCGGCTCTCGAAGCTGCGCGCGTACAGCCAGGTGGACTTCGACCGGGCGCAGTGAGCCGGGCCCGGTGAGCCGGACGCGGTGAGCCGCGGTGCGGTGCGGATGCGCCGCGGCGCCCGAACCGGGCCTGCGGCACACCGCGGCGGTACGACAGAACGGCGACGAAAGGGGCGCCCCATGTGCGGGGGCGCCCCTTTTCGTCTGTCCTTCGACTGTCCGCGTCGTCTCAGGCCGCGGACTGCGACTTCTTGACCTCGACCTCGCGCCGCCTGCGCCTGGCCAGCACCACCCGGCGCTCCGCCGCGGTGAGGCCGCCCCACACGCCGTACGGCTCGGGCTGGAGCAGTGCGTGCTCCCGGCACTCGACCATCACCGGACAGCGGGCGCAGACCCGCTTCGCGGCCTCCTCGCGCGACAGCCGTGCGGCGGTCGGTTCCTTCGAGGGGGCGAAGAACAGCCCGGCCTCGTCCCGACGGCACACCGCCTCCGCGTGCCAGGGTCCGTCCTGATCCGACCTGGCGGGTGCTCGCTGGGCCGGAACGGCGGTGACCTGCAAGGACTGGTAGGGCAGCTGCAGCACGGTCTACTCCTGACGACGGCTTCGCGAGCGAGAGACGATGCAGCACTCCCTACCCGCTGTACGCACTCCTATTCACTGCGTGGTACCGCGCTGAGGAGGCGCGGAACGGCGCAGCGGCGTGCGTGGCCGAAAACCGCCCATGAGGGCGGACGTCAGCGGAAGTGTTTCCGCAGGCGATCGTGGAGGTCGGAGACCCTCCGGCCGCGTTTCGGCTTGGCTTCGACATTGCCGAAAACCGTGTACCCGTTGACGACGACCACGGGCGCCTCGGGGTCGGCCGACTCCAGGGTGAGCACCTCGAAGTTGCCGAAGAAACCGGTGCCGCTGCCGCGCAGCGAGATGTTCTCGGGTACCCGCACCTCGACGTTGCCGAAGATGGCCGTCGCGTTGATCACCGTGAGCCGCTGTTCGAACAGCGCCTCGGTGAGGTCGATCTCGATGCTCCCGAAGAGCGAGAAGGCGTTGGTGCGGCGGCCGACGCGCCAGCGGCCCTTGCGCACGGAGCTGGAGAAGACGGCGATCAGGTTCTCGGCCGGCCCGGCGGGCGCCTCCGGCCCGTAGGCGTACGCACCGGACTCGCCGCTCCTGCGGGTCGCGGGCAGGTCCTGGACCAGCGGTTCGAGTTCGCCGACGGTCTTGGCCCGATAGGCGGCGTCGATCCGCTCGGCATGCTCCTCGGCGTCCAGCCGGCCCTCCGCCAGGGCGTCCCGGAGGATGTCGGCGATCCGGTCCCGGTCGGCGTCGGACGCGCGGATCCCCGCGCCGGGCTCCGCGGGGACGACGGGCTTCTGGGGCTGCTTTTCGAGGTCCACGGAACCAGCCTAGCGAAACGCGATAGATCGCGACTAGGGCCTGTCGTGCGGATCAGGCCGGATCGGTGAGTGGGGGTCCCCCCGCGCCCGCAGGGCGCAGGGGGAAGGTCGGGTGCGTGCGATCCGCGCCGCGAGGCGCCCGGGCGCCGGGTGAGCCTTACCTCACAAGCTCAGGGCCCGAGGGCCGTTCTACGCTGGGAGCGCGCCGCCAACGGAGGCGGCGCTGCTGTCTGCCGAGTGAGGAATGGCCGTAATGCCCTCTGTCTCCCGCCCACCCAGCCCTGCGTTCGCGTACTCCGATCTGCTCCCGCTGGGAGAGGACACCACGCCCTACCGGCTGGTGACCGCCGAGGGCGTCTCCACCTTCGAGGCCGACGGTCGTACCTTCCTCAAGGTCGAGCCCGAGGCGCTGCGCACGCTCGCCGCCGAGGCGATGCACGACATCTCGCACTACCTGCGGCCCGCCCACCTCGCCCAGCTGCGCCGGATCGTGGACGACCCGGAGGCATCCTCCAACGACAAGTTCGTCGCGCTCGACCTGCTGAAGAACGCCAACATCGCCGCCGCCGGCGTGCTGCCCATGTGCCAGGACACCGGCACGGCCATCGTGATGGGCAAGCGCGGCCAGAACGTCCTCACCGAGGGCGGTGACGAGGAAGCCCTCTCCCACGGCATCTTCGACGCGTACACCAAGCTCAACCTGCGCTACTCGCAGATGGCTCCGCTCACCATGTGGGAGGAGAAGAACACGGGGTCGAACCTGCCGGCCCAGATCGAGCTGTACGCGACCGACGGCGGCGCGTACAAGTTCCTCTTCATGGCCAAGGGCGGCGGCTCCGCCAACAAGTCGTTCCTCTACCAGGAGACCAAGGCCGTCCTGAACGAGGCCTCCATGATGAAGTTCCTGGAGGAGAAGATCCGTTCGCTGGGCACGGCCGCGTGCCCGCCGTACCACCTGGCCATCGTCGTCGGCGGCACCAGCGCCGAGTTCGCGCTGAAGACCGCCAAGTACGCCTCCGCCCACTACCTCGACGAGCTGCCCGCCGAAGGCTCCCCCACGGGGCACGGCTTCCGTGACAAGGAGCTGGAGGAGAAGGTCTTCGAGCTCACGCAGAAGATCGGCATCGGCGCGCAGTTCGGCGGCAAGTACTTCTGCCACGACGTCCGGGTCGTCCGGCTCCCCCGCCACGGTGCCTCGCTGCCCGTCGCCATCGCCGTCTCCTGCTCGGCGGACCGCCAGGCCACCGCGAAGATCACCGCGGAGGGCGTGTTCCTGGAGCAGCTGGAGAAGGACCCGGCGCGCTTCCTCCCCGACACGACGGATGAACACCTCGGCGAGTCCGCCGAGGCGGGTGACGTCGTGGAGATCGACCTCAACCGGCCGATGGACGACGTCCTCGCCGAGCTGACCAAGTACCCGGTCAAGACCAGGCTCTCGCTGACCGGCCCACTGGTCGTGGCGCGCGACATCGCGCACGCCAAGATCAAGGAGCGGCTGGACGCGGGCGAGGACATGCCGCAGTACCTCAAGGACCACCCGGTGTACTACGCCGGCCCGGCGAAGACCCCCGAGGGTTATGCCTCCGGCTCCTTCGGCCCGACGACGGCCGGCCGGATGGACAGCTACGTCGAGCAGTTCCAGGCGGCGGGCGGCTCCAAGGTCATGCTCGCCAAGGGCAACCGCTCGAAGCAGGTGACGGACGCGTGCGGCACGCACGGCGGTTTCTACCTGGGCTCCATCGGCGGACCGGCCGCGCGGCTCGCGCAGGACTGCATCAAGAAGGTCGAGGTCGTCGAGTACGAGGAGCTCGGCATGGAAGCCGTGTGGAAGATCGAGGTGGAGGACTTCCCCGCCTTCATCGTGGTCGACGACAAGGGCAACGACTTCTTCACGGAGCCGGCTCCCGCGCCGACGTTCACCTCCATCCCGGTGCGTGGCCCCGGCCTGTGAACGGCTCGCTCCCCGTTCCCCGCGCCGCCCGAAGGACGGCGCGGGGAACGGGAGTTGCTCCGATCTCTCAGATCGGGCCCGCGATCAGCTGAAGCGCTGTGTCGCGGCGCCCGAGCACGGCTGGAGCCGCAGCGGCTCCCGCGCGGCCGCGTGCGTCACACACAGCCCGTGCGCCTCGGCGGGACGCAACGTGCCCGCGGTCCGGACGAAGCGCTGGTTCGCCGCGCCCGAGCAGTCCCACAGGACCAGGGCCGCTCCCGGTGTGTACTGCCCTCGCGGCACGTCCACGCAGCGGTCCTGCGTCAGCTCCGTGAGCAGCGAGCCGCGTGCCCCGTCGAACCACCAGCCCTGGTTGCGGCCGCCGTGGCAGTCCCAGCCGACGACTCCGGAGCCGTTGCGGGTGACCGCGCCCGAGACGTCCGCGCAGGACCCGGTGCCCTCGTTCTTCAGGGGCTTGAAGGCGTCGTCCCAGGCCCCCGCGAACAGGGCCGGGTTCTGCCCCGATGCCGCCGGTGCGCAACTCGCCTCACGCAGACCCGAGGTGTAGAGCTGGGTCAGGCAGGAGGCGAAGGCCGCATGGCCGCGCGCGTTGGGATGGAAGGACTGGCGCACGGAGTTGGAGTCCGGCGGGAAGGGCAGGCTGAGGTCGATGTAGAGGCCCCGTGCCCAGGGCTCCTGCATACAGACCTCGTGGCCGTGGAAGAGCCGGGAGTTGTCGAGATAGACGGCTCCGGTGGAGCGCGCCACCTGGCGCATCCCGCGCTCGAAGGCCGGGACCGCGGTGTTGCGGCCCCACACGGTGTCGGAGTCGTAGCCCATTCCGCCGCACAGCAGCTTGCCCGGGAACTGCGGGTTGTCGCGGAAGTCCGGGCCGATCGGGCTCGGGTAGCCCATGACGACCAGCTGGTAGTCGCCGTCGGCGTACCCGGCGTCGCGCATCACGGTGCGCAGGTCGCGCACGGTCTGCTCGACCTTGGGCACGAGACCGTCGACCCGCGCCTGCCAGCCGGGCGCGTACTTCGGCTCGCAGGGCCCCTGGAAGGTGACGAAGCGGATCACGCAGTCGGTCATCACCGGGCCGAACTGCAGGTCGTCGTTGGCCCCGGCGACCAACAGGACCATCTTGATACGGGTGTTGCGCGCCTTGACGGCCAGATTGTCGCTCTGGACCAGTTCGTCGGCGTGTTGCTTCGAGCCGCCGATCCGGATGTTTCCGGTGCCCGCTCCGGAGCAGGCGACGTTGTACGTGACGTCCGCGGCGATGCCCGTGCGGTGGATGGCGGCCTCGGGCGAGCGATGACACCAGTTGTCGGGGCCGTTGGTGCCCGGCTCGTAGGTGCCGACGCCCTCCCCGGAGATCTCGCTGTCGCCCAGCGATATCAGGCCGGTCCTGCGCTCGTCGAACGGGCGCTCCGCGGGGGTGCCGTACAGCTTGACGGCCTCTGCCGCCCGAATGGCCTCCAGCCCGGGCGGAAGGGGTACGGATGCGGTGGTGCGGGTCTGGTCCGCGGTGGCCGCCGGTGCGGTGACCGCCAGTCCGCCGAGCCCGGCCGCGAGCGCGGCGGTGACCGCGACGGTACGACGGAGTCTGTGCGTGGTGCTGCGCGGGCAGGGGGATCTTCCCCCGAACAGATGCAGCATTGCGCCTCCCCGGTATGTGGTTGCTCCGGGTATTTACTGGCAGGTAGCGCAATGGGGAATAGGCAGAACAAGACAAGTGCTCAACTTTTTCGGGGGTTCGGGACCCGGATGGCAGAGCACCAGGAGGTAGGACACCGATGTCCGACGCGAGCGAGTACCGCATCGAGCACGACTCCATGGGCGAGGTGCGGGTGCCCGCACACGCCAAGTGGCGGGCCCAGACCCAGCGCGCGGTGGAGAACTTCCCCGTGTCGGGGCAGCGGCTCGAACGGTCGCACATCGAGGCCCTGGCCCGGATCAAGGCGGCCGCCGCGCGGGTGAACGCCGAACTCGGCGTCCTGGACAAGGACATGGCGCAGGCCATCGCGGAGGCCGCGGCCGAGGTGGCGGAAGGCCGCTGGGACGAGCACTTCCCCGTCGACGTCTTCCAGACCGGCTCCGGGACCTCGTCCAACATGAACACCAACGAGGTCCTCGCCACCCTCGCCACCGAGCGCCTCGGGCGCCCGGTGCACCCCAACGACCATGTGAACGCCTCGCAGTCGTCCAACGACGTCTTCCCCTCCTCCATCCACATCGCCGCCACCGCCGCCGTGACCCGGGACCTGATCCCGGCCCTGGAGCACCTGGCGGAGGCGCTGGAGCGCAAGGCGGCCGAGTTCGCGGACGTGGTCAAGTCCGGGCGTACGCACCTGATGGACGCCACCCCCGTGACCCTCGGCCAGGAGTTCGGGGGCTACGCCGCGCAGATCCGGTACGGCGTGGAGCGGCTGCTGTCCTCCCTGCCCCGGCTCGCCGAACTCCCCCTCGGCGGTACGGCGGTGGGCACCGGCATCAACACCCCGCCCGGCTTCCCGGCCGCCGTCATCGCCGAGGTGGCCCGTTCCACCGGACTGCCGCTGACCGAGGCCCGCGACCACTTCGAGGCGCAGGGAGCGCGCGACGGCCTGGTGGAGACCTCCGGGCAGCTGCGCACCATCGCCGTCTCGCTCACCAAGATCTGCAACGATCTGCGCTGGATGGCGAGCGGACCGCGCACGGGTCTCGCCGAGATCAGCCTGCCCGATCTCCAGCCCGGCTCCTCGATCATGCCGGGCAAGGTCAACCCGGTGATCCCGGAAGCCGTCCTGATGGTGGCCGCCCAGGTCACCGGCAACGACACCACGGTCGCCGTGGCCGGCGCCGCGGGGAACTTCGAGCTGAACGTGATGCTCCCGGTGATCGCCAAGAACCTGCTGGAGTCGGTCCGGCTGCTCGGCAACGCCGCCCGGCTGCTCGCGGACCGCACGGTCGACGGCGTCACCGCGCATGTCGAGCGCGCCCGCGAGTACGCCGAGTCCTCGCCCTCCGTGGTCACTCCGCTCAACAAGTACATCGGCTACGAGGAGGCGGCGAAGGTCGCCAAGAAGTCGCTCGCGGAACGGAAGACGATCCGTGAGGTCGTGCTCGAATCCGGCTATGTGGAGCGTGGAGCGCTGACCCTGGAGCAGCTCGACGAGGCCCTTGACGTGCTGCGGATGACCCGGCCGTGACGCCGAGGCGCCACACGCCCGCCACCCGCGTCGCGGCGTCGAGCGGGCGGTACTCCTAAGATCTCCTCATGAAAGGCTCGGAACGCATCGAACGCTGGACGCCCGGGGACCACATCCTCTGGCGCTATCGCGGCCATGCCCCGGATCTCTCCGGTCAGGGCGTCCACATCTGCCGCCCGGTGACCGTCGTGCAGGACACCGACGAGGTGCTCGCGGTGTGGCTCGCGCCGGGGACGGAGTGCGTGAAGCCGGTGCTCGCGAACGGCACTCCCGTCCACGAGGAGCCGCTCGCCACCCGCTACACGGCTCCCCGCACGGTCACCCGCGGCCACTGGTTCGGTACCGGGGTGCTGAAACTGGCCAGACCGGGCGAACCGTGGTCGGTCTGGCTGTTCTGGGAGCCGGGCTGGCAGTTCAAGAACTGGTACGTGAACCTCGAGGAACCCCGCACCCGCTGGTCGGGCGGCATCGACTCGGAGGATCACTTCCTGGACATCTCGGTCGATCCCGACCGTAGTTGGCGCTGGCACGACGAGGACGAGTTCGACCAGGCGCAGCGCGTGGGCCTGATCGGCCCGGAGAAGGCCGAGCGGGTGCGCCTCGCGGGTGAGGAGGCCCTGCGGACCGTCCGGGCCTGGGGAGCGCCGTTCTCCGACGGCTGGGAGCACTGGCGCCCCGATCCCGCCTGGCGGGTGCCGGAGCTGCCCGCGGACTGGGCCCGTGCGGCCGTGCAGCTGACGTCCTGAACAGGGCGGAGGTCGCAGGTGCGATGTGACTGACTCCCGTCCAGGAACACGCTCCGGCGCATACGACCTCGTGAGACTCTTGATGCGCCCCCTGGGGGCAAACGTAGGATCGTCGTCCGCAAGGCTGCGCCGTTACCGCAACTGTTGAGCGCAGCACCTGACCTGACCGTAAGTCATCTCGGAAACATCACCAGGGGGTGGAGCTGTGCCGGATGCCTGCCACCCTGTCGACCCCACCCGCAGAGCGGGTATACCGCCTCAAGAGGCGAATGCATCGCACCACCGGCCCGGACGGACGGAAGCCCACGCGTGACGGAGCAGCCCACCTCCCACGAAGGCCGGCAGCCCTTGGCTGCCCGGTCGCAGGAACGCACCCGGCCGCGGGCGGAGGCGACCGGTCCGTCGGCCGTTCCCTCGCCCGGCGGCCCGCCGCAGGATCTGGCGGGCACGGCCCGGCGCGAGGGCGACCGGCTGCGTTTCGTGGGAGCAGCGACCCGGCGGATCGCACGGGGCATCGACCTCGACGAGATCGTCCTCGGGCTCTGCCGGGCGACCGTGCCGACGTTCTCGGACGCGATCCTGGTCTATCTGCGGGACCCGCTGCCGGTCGGTGACGAGCGTCCCGTCTCGCCGTTCGTGTTGCGGCTGCGCCGTACGGACCGGCTGCGTTTAGCAGAAGAGGACGCCGATCTGGGCAGCTCGGGGCCCATCCCCGTGATCGACCCGCACAACGACCTCACACCGGCCGCCGAGCTGTGCGAGGTCCGTTCGGGCGGGGCGCTGTCCGAGGTGCTGCGCGGTGTGCGGCCCGTGTTCGGCGACTCCGCGGCGGCGAGGGCCGCCCTGCCCGAGCTGCTCGGCGCGGACCGGACCGTGCCGAACGGCCATCGGGCGATACTCGCCCCGCTCCGCGGGCGGCGGCGGGTGATCGGTGCTGCCGTCTTCCTGCGCCGGCCGGACCGGCCCGCCTTCGAGCCGAACGACCTGCTCGTCGCCGCGCAGCTGGCGACGCACACAGCGCTCGGCATCGACAAGGCCGTGCTGTACGGGCGCGAGGCGTACATCGCCGACGAGCTCCAGCGCACGATGCTGCCCGACTCGCTGCCCCAGCCGACCGGTGTCCGGCTCGCCTCGCGCTACCTGCCGGCGGCCGAGACGGCCCGCGTCGGCGGTGACTGGTACGACGCGATCCCGCTGCCGGGCAGCCGGGTGGCGCTCGTCGTGGGTGACGTCATGGGGCACTCCATGACATCGGCCGCGATCATGGGACAGCTGCGCACCACGGCACAGACGCTGGCGGGCCTCGATCTGCCGCCGCAGGAAGTGCTGCACCATCTCGACGAGCAGGCCCAGCGGCTCGGCACCGACCGCATGGCGACCTGCATGTACGCGGTGTACGACCCGGTCTCGCACCGCATCACCATCGCGAACGCGGGCCACCCGCCGCCCATCCTGCTGCATCTGGGCGGGCGGGCCGAGGTGCTGCGCGTACCTCCGGGGGCGCCGATCGGCGTCGGCGGGGTCGACTTCGAGGCCGTGGAGCTGGACGCCCCGGCCGGAGCGACGCTGCTGCTGTACACGGACGGCCTGGTCGAGTCCCGGCTGCGGGACGTGTGGACGGGGATCGAGCAGTTGCGGGAGCGGCTGGCCGCCACCGCCCAGCTGACCGGACCGGACCACTCGCCGCCGCTGGAGGCGCTCTGCGACGACGTGCTGGACATGCTCGGCCCGGGCGACCGGGACGACGACATCGCGCTGCTCGCGGCCCGTTTCGACGGGATCGCGCCGAGTGACGTCGCCTACTGGTTCCTGGAGCCGGAGGACGCGGCACCGAGCCGGGCCCGCCGTCTCGCCCGCCGGGCCCTGGCCCGCTGGGGTCTGGAGGAGCTGAGCGACTCGGTGGAGCTGCTGGTCAGCGAGGTCGTGACCAATGCCGTGCGGTACGCGGAGCGGCCGGTGACCCTGCGGCTGCTGCGGACGGACGTCCTGCGCTGCGAGGTCGGGGACGACTCCCCGCAGCTGCCGCGGCAGCGCCGGGCGCGGGACACGGACGAGGGCGGACGAGGGCTGTTCCTGGTGAACCGGCTGGCCAGGCGGTGGGGAGCGACCCGGCTGTCGACCGGCAAGGTCGTCTGGTTCGAGCTGCCCACTCGTACGTAGGCCAAATCTGGACCCTGTCCAAATGTTGCCGACATCGCATCTGCGGAGTTAAGTGGGGCACACGGCCGAAGCGACCACATTCCTCAATGAATGGGAGGACGCTCGTGACCGAGTCATCCCCCGCGACTCCGTACACGACCAACAACGTCGGCATCCCCGTGGAGAGCGACGAGCACTCGCTCACCGTCGGGGCCGACGGCCCGATCCTGCTCCAGGACCACTACCTCATCGAGAAAATGGCCCAGTTCAACCGTGAACGGGTGCCGGAGCGAGTGGTCCACGCCAAGGGATCGGGGGCGTACGGCTTCTTCGAAGTGACCAACGACGTCAGTCAGTTCACCCGGGCGGACATGTTCCAGCCGGGCAAGCGCACCGAGATGCTGGCCCGCTTCTCGACCGTCGCCGGTGAACAGGGCTCGCCCGACACCTGGCGCGACCCCCGCGGGTTCGCGCTGAAGTTCTACACCGAGCACGGCAACTACGACCTGGTCGGAAACAACACGCCGGTCTTCTTCGTCCGGGACACGATCAAGTTCCAGGACTTCATCCGATCCCAGAAGCGCCACCCGGTCACCGGGCTGCGCAACAACGACATGCAGTGGGACTTCTGGACCCTCTCCCCCGAGTCGGCGCACCAGGTGACCTGGCTGATGGGCGACCGGGGCGTGCCCAAGACCTACCGGCACATGAACGGCTACGGTTCGCACACCTTCATGTGGATCAACGCCGGTGGCGAGCGGTTCTGGGTGAAGTACCACTTCAAGACCGACCAGGGCATCGACTATCTGACCCAGGCCGAGGCCGACGAGCTGGCCGGGTCGGACGCTGACAAGCACCGGCGCGATCTGTACGAGTCGATCAAGGCGGGCGACGCGCCCTCGTGGACCCTGAAGGTGCAGGTCATGCCCTTCGACGACGCGCCCGACTACCGCTTCAACCCCTTCGACCTGACCAAGGTGTGGCCGCACGGCGACTACCCCCTGATCGACGTCGGACGGATGACGCTGAACAAGAACCCCGACGACTACTTCATCCACATCGAGCAGGCTGCCTTCGAGCCGTCCAACATGGTGCCGGGCATCGGCCCGTCGCCGGACAAGATGCTGCTCGGCCGGCTGTTCTCCTACCCGGACACGCACCGGTACCGGATCGGCCCGAACTACGCGCAACTGCCGCCCAACCGTCCGCACTCCGGCGTGAACTCCTACGCCAAGGACGGCCCGATGCGGTATGTGCCGTCGAACGCGGCCATGCCGTACGCGCCGAACTCGTACGGCGGTCCCGCCGCCGACTACCAGCGCTTCGGCGACCCCGCCGGCTGGGCCACCGCGGGCGAGATGGTGCGCGAGGCGTACAAGCCGCACCGGGAGGACGACGACTTCGGCCAGGCGGGCACGATGGTCCGTGAGGTGCTCGACGACGCGGCCCGTGAGCGGCTGGCGTCGAACGTCAGCGGCCATCTGCTCGGCGGTGTCACCAAGCCGGTCCAGCAGCGGGCGCTGCAGTACTGGCGCAACATCGACAAGAATCTCGGCGACCGCATCGCCAACCAGGTGAACGGCGGCTGACCGCCTTCGGCGCCGTCCCCCGCACGACCGTGCCCGCGGTACCCGGCATCCGGGTCCGCGGGCACTGTGCTGCCGTCAGGACCTGAGGTTGAGGCCCGGCTCGTCCGGGTGGCCCGGATCACCGTCACCCGGGTCGGGCGGCGGGGTGAAACTCGGCGGACCGGACGGCGACTTGGTCGGCGTCGGCGTCGGGTCACCCGTCGGCGGCTCGGTCTCCGACTCCGTCGGGGTCGGGGTCGGCGTGTCGTCGGGCTTGTCCGTCTCGGACTCCGAGGGCGAGGGGGTCGGCGTGGGCGTCGGTGTGGGGGTGGGTTCGGCCGTCGCCGACTCGTCGACGTCGAGATCGAACTGCGCGTCCGAACCGCCGCCGAGCGCGCCGGTCGTGTACGCCTTCCAGATCTTGGCCGGGACGCCACCGCCGTTGGCGCGGCCCTCGTTGACGGTGTTGGTCAGGGTGACCTGGCCGGTGCCGTCGGACTGCTCGCCGAACAGGCCGACGGCGGTGACGATCTCGGGGGTGTAGCCCACGAACCACGCCGAGCGGTTGTTCTCCGAGGTGCCGGTCTTGCCGGCGGCCTGGTAGTCGCCGGCCGCGTTCACACCCGAACCGCTGCGGACGACGCCCGTCATGGCGGCGGTGACGGTGTCCGCGGCCTCCCGGCTGATGACCTGGGCGCCGACCGGCTCGACCTTGCGCTCGGCCTCGCGGCCCTCGCGCTCGGCCGACTTCACGATCGTCGGCGTGATCTTCTTGCCGTGGGCGTCGAGGCTCGCGTAGACCGCGGCCATGTCCCAGGTGGAGGCGCCCATCGTGCCGAGCGACATCGCCGGCTGCTCGGGCCAGCCGTCGCCGTCCGTCATCCCGAGGTCGAGCGCGGTCTTCTTCACCTTCGGCGGGCCGACGTCGACGATCATCTGCGCGAAGACGGAGTTGATCGAGCTGTTGGTGGCGCGCTGGACGCTGACCTGGCCGTAGTCCTTGTCGTCTTCGTTCTCCGGCGCGAAGGCGACGTCGCTGCCCTCGACCGGGCGCTTGCTGGTGCCGTCGTACCGGGTCTGGAGGCCGATCGTGCGGCCGTCCTGGGTCTCGGAACCGTTCTCCAGGGCCGAGGCGAGAACGACGGGCTTGAAGGTGGACGCCGGCTGGTAGTCGCGGCGCGTGGCGTTGGAGAGCCAGTGCTCGGTGGCACCGACGCCGCCGTAGAGCGCGAGGACCTTGCCGGTCTTCGGGTCGACGGAGGTGGCCCCCGCCTGGACGGTGGCGTCGGCCTTGTCGCCCTTGCGGTCGAGCTTGGCCTCCAGCTGCTTGGCGACCGCCTTCTCCAGGGCCTGCTGGCGCTTGCGGTCGATGTTGAGCGTGATCGTCCAGCCGCCGGCCTTGATCTCCTCCTCGGAGATGCCCATGCGCTCCATCTCGGCCTCGGCGGCGTCGACGAGGTATCCGGTCTGGCCCACCTCCAGGCCGGGAGCGGCCTTGGGGGGCTTGGGCACGGGGAACGTCAGGCCCTGGCGGACCGAGCTCTGAAGCCAGCCCTCCTCGACCATGTTGTCCAGCACGTAGTTCCAGCGCTGGGTGACCAGCTTCTTGCCGGTCTCCGACGCGATCGCCCAGTCGTACTGGTTGGGGGCCTGGAGCAGGGCGGCGAGGTACGCGCCCTGGCTGACGGTCAGCTTCGAGGCGTCGACACCGTAGTAGGCCTGGGCGGCGGCCTGGATGCCGTAGGCGTTGCGGCCGTAGTAGCTGGTGTTGATGTACCCGGCGAGGATCTCGTGCTTGTCCTGCTTCTGGTCCACCTTGAGGGAGATCACCAGCTCCTTGAGCTTGCGCGTGACCGTCTGTTCCTGGCTCAGGTAGTAGTTCTTGACGTACTGCTGCGTGATGGTCGAGCCACCCTGCTTGCCCTTGCCCCGGAGGGTGTTGAGCACACCGCGGGTGGTGCCCTTGAAGTCGATGCCGGAGTCCTTGAAGAACGTCTTGTTCTCCGCGGCGACGAAGGTGTACTGGACGTTCTTCGGGATCTGCTCCAGCGGCACGATCTCGCGGTTGATCTTGCCCGTGCGGGTGATGACCTTGCCGTCGCTGTACTTGTAGACGTTGCTCTGCATCTCGGCCTGGGCGTTGGCCGAGGGCACGGGGACGAGCAGATAGATGATGAAGAACGCACCCAGGACGAGCAGGCAGAAGCCGAGGAAGGTGCCCAGCAGCTTCCTCCAGGTGAAGAAGCGCCGTATGCCCGTCCGCCCGGCTCTGTTCGCCCGGCGCGCTCCGCGCTGCCGGGCCTGTCGCGCTTCCGCTCGACCCATCGCTCGTCCGCTCCGCTCTTCGGTCTCTGTCCGTCGTCGCCCTGGTGCTGGTGGTGGGTGGTGCCTTCCGGGCTCCGGACCGGAAGCAGCTCAGAAAGCTAACACCGGTCACCCAGACAAACGGCTACCGATCCGGTCTTTTCCGGACGTGACAATCAGCACCCCGTCTCATGGAACCGACTCACGAGGGGTGCGGAGGGTTGCGGCAGGCGTTAAAGTGTTATCACTTTGCTAGCCGGTCGGGCTGCGCCCAACAGGGCTGCCCGGCCCGGGAAACGGGGAGCGCACATGTCTGCTGCCGGATCGACGACACCCGACGACGTACCCGAGATGCCGGCCCCACAGGTCCGGGAAGTCCCTGCTCACAGCATCGGCGGCGGTCTCGCCCTGCTCCTCGGCCTGCTCGGGCTCGCGGCCGGGGTCGTGCTCGTGGTCGCCGGCTCCGCGTCCGGCTCGACCGGTCTGAAGGTGGCCCTCATCACGATCGGCGTCATCGTGGCGATCGCGGCGTTCTTCGCGATGTGCGGGCTCAACATGGTGGCGCCGGGCGAGGCGCGGGTCGTCCAGCTCTTCGGGCGCTACCGCGGCACGATCCGCACCGACGGACTGCGCTGGGTCAACCCGCTCACCTCGCGGAGCAAGATCTCGACGCGCGTGCGGAACCACGAGACCGCGGTCCTGAAGGTCAACGACGCCTACGGCAACCCCATCGAGCTGGCGGCCGTGGTGGTCTGGAAGGTCGAGGACACCGCCCAGGCCATGTTCGAGGTCGACGACTTCCTGGAGTTCGTCTCCACCCAGACGGAGGCGGCCGTGCGGCACATCGCAATCGAGTACCCCTACGACGCGCACGACGAGGAGGACCTGTCGCTGCGCGGCAACGCGGAGGAGATCACCGAGAAGCTGGCGGTGGAACTGCGCGCCCGGGTGGACGCGGCGGGTGTGCACATCATCGAGTCCCGCTTCACCCATCTCGCCTACGCGCCCGAGATCGCATCCGCGATGCTCCAGCGCCAGCAGGCGGGTGCGGTGGTCGCCGCACGGCGGCAGATCGTGGACGGCGCGGTCGGCATGGTGGAGGCGGCCCTGGCCCGGCTGACCGAGCAGGAGATCGTGGAGCTGGACCAGGAGCGCAAGGCCGCCATGGTGTCGAACCTGATGGTGGTGCTGTGCGGCGACCGGTCGGTGCAGCCGGTCCTCAACACGGGCACGCTCTACCAGTGACGCCCCCGCCCGAGCGGAAGCAGGTGCTGCTGCGGCTGGACCCGGCGGTGTACGAGGCCCTGGCCCGGTGGGCGTCCGACGAACTGCGCAGCGCGAACGCGCAGATCGAGTTCCTGCTGCGCAGAGCGCTGTCGGACGCGGGCCGGCTGCCGTCCACGACCCGCCCGATCCCGAAGAGGGGCCGCCCGCCGATCGCACGGCCGGAGGAACAGCAGGAGCAGTGACAAAGAACAGCGGACCCGCGCGAGACCGCGCGGGTCCGCTTCTTCCGTGGCACCGGTCTTCCGTGGCACCAGTCTTCCCTGGCCGGTCTTCCGTGGCACCGGGCCCGGCACCTGCCGGCCGACAGCACCGCGCCGGGCCCGATGACCGCTTCACCCACGGGTCCCCCACATGGCTCTACACCCCGGGTATACACACCATGTATACGCCGTGTGTAGAGTGCTCCGCATGTCCATCGGTCACACCCTCCTCGGGCTCCTCGAGTCCGGTCCGCGCCACGGCTACGACCTCAAGCGCGCCTTCGACGAGAAGTTCGGCCACGACAGGCCCCTGCACTACGGGCAGGTCTACTCGACCATGTCCCGGCTCCTGAAGAACGGGCTCGTCGAGGTCGACGGCGTCGAGGCGGGCGGCGGGCCCGAGCGGAAGCGCTACGCCATCACCGACGCCGGGATCACCGACGTCTCACAGTGGCTCGCCGAGCCGGAGAAGCCGGAGCCGTACCTCCAGTCGACCCTCTACACCAAGGTCGTCCTCGCCCTGCTCACCGGCCGCAGTGCGGCCGATCTGCTCGACAGGCAGCGTGCCGAGCATCTGCGGCTGATGCGCGTCCTCACCGACCGCAAGCGCCGCGGCGACCTCGCCGACCAGCTCATCTGCGATCACGCCCTCTTCCACCTCGAAGCCGATCTGCGCTGGCTCGAACTGACCGCCGCCCGGCTCGGGCAGCTCGCGAAGGAGGTCGGCGCATGACCCCGGCCGGCTCCCTGCTCGTGGCCGAGGACCTGCACAAGGCGTACGGCTCGACCCCCGCCCTCGTCGGGGCCTCCTTCTCCATCCACCCCGGCGAGGTCGTCGCCGTGATGGGGCCGTCCGGCTCCGGCAAGTCGACGCTGCTGCACTGTCTGGCCGGGATCGTTCCGCCCGACTCGGGCGCGATCGGCTACGGCGGGCGTGAGCTCACCGACATGTCGGACGCGGAGCGCAGCACACTGCGGCGTACCGAGTTCGGCTTCGTCTTCCAGTTCGGCCAGCTCGTACCGGAGTTGACCTGCCTGGAGAACGTGGCCCTGCCCCTGCGGCTCGGCGGCACCCGGCGCAAGGCCGCGGAGCGCGCCGCGGCGGAGTGGATGGAACGCCTGGAGATCGCCGACGTGAGCGGCAAGCGGCCCGGCGAGGTGTCGGGCGGTCAGGGCCAGCGGGTCGCCGTGGCCCGTGCCCTGGTCACATCGCCGCGCGTGCTGTTCGCCGACGAGCCGACCGGCGCGCTGGACTCGCTGAACGGCGAGCGGGTGATGCAGTTGCTGACCGACTCGGCCCGCGAGGCGAACACGGCGGTCGTCCTCGTCACCCACGAGACCCGGGTCGCCGCCTACTCCGACCGCGAGGTCGTCGTCCGCGACGGCAGGGTCCGCGACATGGCGGGCGTCTGATGAACCGCGGCTCCTCCTGGATACGGGACCTGGCGCTGGGTCTCCGGTTCGCCGTCACCGGCGGGCGGCCCGGCTGGGCCCGTACCGCCCTCACCGCACTGGGCGTCGGTCTCGGCGTCGCCATGCTGCTGTTCGCGGCGTCCGTGCCGGGCCTTCTGCAGACGCGTGACGACCGCGCGATCGCCCGCGCGGTGAGCCTCGACGAGGCGAAGCCGTCGAACAGCTCCTTCCTCTTCAACCGAACCAGCACGCTGTACCGCGGTGACACCGTCAACGGCCTCGTGATCCGTCCCGACGGCGGCGACGCCCCCACACCTCCGGGCCTCACCGAGCTGCCCGCTCCCGGCGAGATGGCCGTCTCCCCCGCGCTGGCCGAACTGCTCGACTCCCCGGGCGGCTCCCTGCTGAAGGACCGCTTGCCGTACAAGGTCGGAGCGACCATCGGCAAGGAAGGTCTGACCGGGCGGGCCGAACTGCTCTACTACGCCGGCAGCCCCGTCGGCCTGGAGACCGGCGCCGAGGGCCGGGCGGACCACTACGGTGACGCGAGCCCCGGCGATCCCCTGAACGCGGTGCTGCTGCTGATCGTCGTGATGATCTGCGTCGCCCTGATCCTGCCCGTCGCCGTGTTCATCGCCACCGCCGTGCGCTTCGGCGGGGAGCAGCGCGACCGCCGGCTGGCCGCTCTGCGTCTGGTGGGTGCGGACCAGGCGATGACCCGTCGCATCGCGGCGGGCGAGTCCCTGGGCGGCGCGCTGCTGGGTCTCGCCACGGGCGCCGCGCTCTTCGCATGGCTGCGGCAGCTCGCCGGTTCGGTGACCGTCTGGGACGTCAACGCCTTCCCCTCCGACATCGTCCCGAGCCTCTGGCTGACGGTACTGATCCTCGTCGCGGTGCCCGCCTCGGCGATCGGTGTCACGCTCTCCGCGCTGCGCCGTGTGTCCATCGAGCCGCTCGGCGTCGTCCGCGACGCGGCTCCGCGGCGGCGCCGACTGTGGTGGCGTCTGCTGCTCCCGGCCGTCGGTGTCGCGCTGCTGCTGCCCCAGTCGGGGAGCATCGGCATGGAGGAGACCGGCATCGCCACGTACCAGATCGCCGCCGGCGCCATGCTGGTGCTGATCGGCACCACCTCACTGCTCCCGTGGCTGGTGGAGGCGGTCGTCGGCCGGCTCAGGGGCGGACCGGTGGCCTGGCAACTGGCCGTACGGAGGCTCCAGTTGAGCAGCGGTACGGCGGCCCGTGCGGTGAGCGGAATCGTCGTCGCGGCGGCGGGGGCCATCGCGCTCCAGATGCTGCTGACCGCCGTGCAGAACGACTTCATGCGACCGACCGGGATGGACTCGGCCCGCGCGCAGCTGGAGACGCGGGTGCCGGCCAGGAACGGCACCCTGGCCCGCGGCATGATCGACGAGTACGCGCGGACCAAGGGCGTCCTCGGCGTGGTCGGGTTCATCGAGGCGGGTGTCGAGCGGCCGGGGCCGCAGCGTGCGGGTGAGGACTTCATCCCCACCACGCAGTTGACCGTCGGCGACTGCCCCTCCCTGAAGGAACTGGCGAAGATCTCCTCGTGCCGGGACGGCGATGTCTTCATCGTCCGGACGCCCGAGGGTCAGGGACCGCCCGACGACTACCTCGCCAAGACCGCTCGGGCGGGCGCCCAGGTCAACCTCCATCCGGAACAGTGGAGCCAGGGGAGGACCACGCGCCCCGCGCCCGCCCTGTGGCGGGTACCGGAGTCGGCCCGCACGGTGGACTCGCGGCCCGATCCGATGGGGGACCTGGCCTTCGGCATCATGGCCACACCGTCGGCCATCGACGTCAAGGCGCTGATGTCTCCCGAGGCCAGGACGATGATCAAGCTCGATCCGGCGGTACCGGACGCGGCCGAGTACGCCCGCAACACGGCCGCCGCCATCGACCCGCTGACCTTCGTCAACACGCTGCAGAACTTCGAGCGCGACAGTCAGTATTCCAGCGTCCGCACCGGGCTGTTCGTCGGCGCGACCGCCACGATGCTGCTGATCGCCGCGTCCATGCTCGTCTCCACGTTGGAGCAACTGCGCGACCGCAAGCGGCTGTTGTCGGTGCTGGTCGCCTTCGGCACCCGGCGGGCCACGCTGAGCTGGTCGGTGCTGTGGCAGACGGCCGTGCCGATCGTGCTGGGTCTGACCCTGGCGACCGGCGGCGGGGTGGGCCTCGGTCTGGTGCTGCTGCGGATGGTGGACAAGCAGGTCGAGGACTGGTGGGTGTTCCTGCCGGTCAACGCCGTCGGCGCCGCGCTGATCCTGCTGGTGACACTCCTCAGCCTGCCCGTGCTGTGGCGCCTGATGCGCCCCGACGGACTGCGTACGGAGTAGTCAGCCGAGAACCCGCACGGGCAGGGAGCGCATCGCGTCCCGCAGCGCCAGGGCGAACTCCTCGAACTCGCCCTGGCGTGCCGCTCCCGAGCGCATCGCCAGGGCGATGCGGCGCGCCGGGGCCGGGTCGGCGAACCAGCCCGTCTGGAGTCCGCCGCGTCCGGTCTCCACGTCGACCGCCGTGCGCGGCAGCAGGGTCACGCCGAGTCCGCCGGCGACCAGCTGCACCAGGGTGGAGAGCCCGGCCGCGGTGGTGGTCACCGGTGTGCCGTCGCGGCGGCCGGCCTCCCGGCAGATGTCGAGGGCCTGGTCGCGCAGACAGTGGCCCTCGTCGAGCAGCAGCAGCGGGAGTTCGCGCAGCGCGTCGCGCGGTATGTCCTGGCGGCCGCCGAGCCAGTGGTCCTCGGGGGTGACGAGAACGAAGTCCTCGTCGAACAGCGGTAGTTCCTCGATGCCGGGCACCCCGAGGGGGACGGCGAGCAGCAACAGGTCGAGGCGGCCCGCCGCCAGCCCCTCCAGCAGCGAGGAGGTCTGCTCCTCGTGGACCTGGAGGTCCAGCGCGGGGTACTTGTCGTGCACCAGGCGCAGGACGTTGGGCAGCAGATAGGGCGCGACGGTGGGGATCACGCCGAGCCGGAGGACTCCGGTGAAGGGCGCCCGTACCGCTTCGGCCTCCTCCATCAGCTCACCGACAGCGTCCAGCACCGCCCGGGTCCGGGCGGCGAGCCGCTCGCCGGCGGACGACAGCAGCACCTTGCGCGTCGTGCGCTCGACGAGCTGGACACCCAGTGCCACCTCCAGAGCGGAGACGGCTCCGGAGAGTGCCGGCTGACTCATCCCGATTGATGCCGCCGCGTCCCGGAAGTGCAGATGCTCGGCCACGGCCGCGAAGGCACGCAGCTGTGCGAGGCTCGGCTGTTTGCCCCTGTTCATGCCACCCACTGATAGCTACCTCCGATCGCGACGACCGAGTCTAGCTATTTCTTTGATCAATGCACTCTGTGCCAGGATCAAGATCCGTCCAACCCCCTGGAACACCCCAAAAGGGAATTCCATGTTTTGCAAGGAGAGCGCGTGCTCACTGTTGGTGACCAGTTCCCCACGTACGAACTCACCTCCTGCGTCTCGCTGGAGACCGGCAAGGAGTTCGAGGTGATCAACCACAAGTCCTACGAGGGCAAGTGGAAGGTCGTCTTCGCGTGGCCCAAGGACTTCACCTTCGTCTGCCCCACCGAGATCGCCGCCTTCGGCAAGCTGAACGACGAGTTCGCCGACCGCGACGCTCAGATCCTCGGCTTCTCCGGTGACTCCGAGTTCGTCCACCACGCCTGGCGCAAGGACCACGCCGACCTGCGTGACCTGCCCTTCCCGATGATGGCCGACTCCAAGCACGAGCTGATGCGCGACCTCGGCATCGAGGGCGAGGACGGCTTCGCCCAGCGCGCCGTCTTCATCGTCGACCCGAACAACGAGATCCAGTTCACGATGGTGACCGCCGGCTCCGTCGGCCGTAACCCCAAGGAGGTCCTGCGGGTGCTCGACGCCCTGCAGACCGACGAGCTGTGCCCCTGCAACTGGAAGTCCGGCGACGAGACCCTCGACCCGGTCAAGCTGCTGGCCGGTGAGTGATCATGGCACTCGATGAGCTCAAGTCCGCACTGCCGGACTACGCCAAGGACCTGAAGCTAAACCTCGGTTCGGTCATCGGCAACAGCGACCTCCCGCAGCAGCAGCTGTGGGGCACCGTGCTGGCCTGCGCGATCGCCTCGCGCTCGCCGAAGGTGCTGCGCGAGCTGGAGCCGGAGGCCCGGGAGAACCTCTCCCCCGAGGCGTACACCGCCGCCAAGTCCGCCGCCGCCGTCATGGCGATGAACAACGTCTTCTACCGGACCCGGCACCTGCTGTCGGACCCGGAGTACGGAACGCTGCGCGCGGGCCTGCGGATGAACGTCATCGGCAACCCGGGCGTGGAGAAGGTCGACTTCGAGCTGTGGTCGCTGGCGGTCTCCGCCGTCAACGGCTGCGGCCAGTGCCTGGACTCGCACGAGCAGGTGCTGCGCAAGGCGGGCGTGGACCGCGAGACGGTCCAGGAAGCCTTCAAGATCGCCGCGGTGATCCAGGCGGTCGGGACGACGCTGGACGCCGAGGCCGTCCTCGCCGAGTAGACGAGCGACGACCGATCCACGCGAAGGGCCTCTGCCGACATCACGCCGGCGGAGGCCCTTCGCGTGGGTCCGGGGGTTTCGGGGGTCCAGGGGGCCGGAAGTCCGGGGGTCCGGGGCTGCCCGCTGTCCGCCCGCTCAGCTCAGCTAGCTCCGGAGCTTCGCCATCAGCGCCCGCATGTCCTCGACCATGAAGGGCCTGATCTCTGACGCGTCGGCCGGGGTGACGTCGGTGTCCGCTCCGGACAGGGCGCCGGGCGACACGGTCATGGTGAGGACGGCCTGCCCGTCCAGCACATGCAGGCCCGGGATGCCGGAACCGCCGGACCGGACGAAGTAGGCGCGCTCGCCCAGCCCTTCGACCCGCTCCATGGCGATCTCGGTGTCACCGAAGAACATGTCCGTGCCCACGTCGGCCTCGAACTCCGGCCCCGGGTCCGTCTTCTTGTGCAGCGCGTACGTGACGAACACCGTCGTCGGCGTGTGCTGGTCCGCCTCCTCCGCGGCGGAGTCCACCAGGTGGATCCAGCAGGTCGCCATGTCCCTGGCCGCGTGCTCGCGCCCGGACGGCCGCGGGGAGTCCACCTTGCCCAGCGTGGTGGACAGCGCCTTCACCTCCGTGTCGAGGCAGAGGTTGCGGCTCTCGCGGTAGGCGCCCATGTCCGGGCCCCGGCTCTCGTGGACGTACAGCACGGCCGCCCACACCGCCGAGGCCACCAGCGCGCCACCGAGAGCCCACCGCCGGGCCTGCGGGGGCGGGCGCCGGAACCACGGCTCGTCCGCCGTCGAGACGGTCTCCCCGGCGGCGTCCCGGTCCCCCGCGCCGTCCCTCCGCTGACCGGGGATCTCCGGTTCGCCGAACGGCTCCTCGTCACCGACCAGTTCCGGCTCGGAGATCACTCCCGCTCCTGCGGTCCGGGCGCGCCTTCGGGAACGGCCACGGCGCCGGGCGCCACCTCGACGATCGTCGCGCCGTGCGGCGGAGGCGCGGCGAGCAGGGCCTGTTCCTGGCTGTACACCCGCAGATAACCGACGACGGTGTTGGTCACGGCCACCAGCGGCACCGCGACCACCGCTCCGCCGATGCCGGCGGTCAGGCCGCCCGCCGCGACCGCGAGGACGACGGCGAGGGGATGCACGCGGACCGCGCGTCCCAGGATGAAGGGCTGCAGTACGTGCCCCTCGATCTGCTGCACGGCCAGGACGACGATCAGCACCATCAGGGCGGTGAACACGCCCTGGGTCACGAGCGCGACGACGACCGCGAGGGCGCCCGAGATGACCGCGCCGACGAGCGGGATGAAGGCGAACAGGAAGATGAACACGGCGAGCGGCACGGCCATCGGGACATCGAGGAAATAGATGCCGATACCGATGAATATCGCGTCGATCAGGGCGACTATCACCGTGCCGCGCACATACGCGGTCAGGGTGCGCCATGCCCGCGGCCCGGCTCCGGCGACTCCTTCGCGGGCCTGCGCCGGGACCAGCTTCAGCGTCCACTGCCAGATGCGCTTCCCGTCGTACAGCAGGAAGAGCGTGGAGAACATCGCCAGCAGGATGCCGGTGAGGATCTCCACCATCACCGTCACGCCCTGAAGGCCGGCGGACGTTATCTCCTCGGTGTTGGTGCCGATCGTGTCGCTGAGGTTCTTGGCGATGTCGTTGATCTGCGACTCGGTGACATGGAAGGGGCTGTCCAGCAGCCAGCGCTTGAGCTCCTCGATGCCGTCCCGGACGCGGTCGGAGAGGTTGTCGAGATTGTCCATGACCTGCCACACCACGAACCAGCCGACCAGGCCCATGATGACGAAGCCGGCGATCGCGGTGACCGCGGTGGCGAGCCCGCGCGGCAGGCCGATCCGGCGCAGCCGGGCCACGGTGGGCTGGAGCATCGCGGTGACGAGCAGCGCCGCGACGAAGGCGAGCACCACCAGCTGGACGGCACTGATGATCCTCATCAACACCCAGAGCGTGCCCGCGAGTACGAGAAGCCGCCAGCCGGCCTCCGCCGCGACCCGCATGCCCCAGGGGATGGCGGAGATGGGGTCGGGCTTGGCCACGACAGCCGGGGCGTACGCGGGCGGCGCCGGTATCCGCTCGGGGCGGGGGGTGGCCACGACGACCTCGTCGGCGAGGTCGTCGGCCACGGCTTCCTTGCGGCGCTCGTCCAGCCGCTGGGACGCACGGGTGATTCCCGCACCCAGCCCCGCGAGCCAGCCTGGCAGTCCTGACATGATCTTCTCTCTTCCCCCCACTGCTCCCCCCGCATTCCGAACGACGGTACACGCACGAAACCCCTCACCGTAGGACGGTGAGGGGCCGCGTGAAGTTGAGCGACGGCTCTAGTACCAGTTGTTGGCCTGCCAGAACGACCACGCGCCGCAGGGGCTGTCGTAGCGCTCGTTCATGTAGTTGAGGCCCCACTTGATCTGGGTGGCCGGGTTGGTCTGCCAGTCGGCGCCGGCCGAGGACATCTTCGAGCCGGGCAGGGCCTGGACGAGACCGTACGCACCGGAGGACGGGTTCTGCGCGCGGTAGTTCCAGGTGGACTCGTGGTCCACGATGTTGCTGAAGCACTGGAACTGGTCGGCGGGGACCATCTGCCGGGCGATCGCCTGAACCTCGGCGACGGAGTAGGAGCCCTTCGCGGAGAAGCTCGAAGCGTCGCGCACGGAGTCGCGGTTGGCCCGCTCTTCCTTCTCGCGCTCGGCCTGCGCCTTCTCCTCGGCGGCTTCCTTCTTCGCCTTGGCGGTCTTCGCCGCCTCGACGCGGGCAGCTTCCTCGGCGGACTTCTTGGCCGTCGCGTCGGCGGCGGCGGCCTGGGCGTCGGCCTGCTCCGCGAGGGAGGAGACCTGAACCTGGGCCTGCTGGCCCATGGGAATGTCTGCGAGGAGAGTCGCGTCGGCGGCCGTCGCCTCGAGCGTGTCGCCCGCGGGCTGGGTGTTGCCCGAGGCAACGCCCACAACAGCTCCGACGGTGGTGACCGCGGTGGCTGACGCCACGGCGAATCCCCGGACCGAGATCCGGCTCACACGGTTTCCTTCCAGCATCGCGCGCATGGGTGACCTCGCGTACGAATCGTGCCCCTGGCGCTGGCCTCCTCACTGCATGGGGTCACAGGAGGCGCTGGCCCGGTGGGCAACTCCCCTGCGGGAGAGCCCATGAAGCTCGCGGGCGGCACACGACGGCAGGTCTTGAGTTGTGTGTTGCGGTGCACCACGGGTGGTGCGGGTGTGTCGTATGCGGGGCCTGACGGAAGCAAGACTCTGCCGGAAGCCGACGCCGCAAGGCAATTCTTCGTTGCGTGTGAAAGCTCACATGCCGTTTGCCTCAGGAGTTTTACGGAAACCGGCGCACAGCACGACGCCGCCCGGCTACGCTCTTGCGTCTGCCGGGCGGCGCCAACTGCCGTATTAGGTGCTAGATCTGGCCTTCCTCAAGCATTTCGGTCACCAGTGCGGCGATCTGCGATCGCTCGGACCGGGTGAGGGTGACGTGCGCGAACAGCGGATGGCCCTTCAACTTCTCGACCACGGCGACGACTCCGTCGTACCGCCCCACGCGCAGATTGTCCCGTTGCGCCACGTCATGCGTGAGAACGACCCGGGAATCAGCCCCGATTCGGGACAGAACGGTCAACAGGACGTTCCGCTCCAGGGACTGGGCCTCGTCCACGATGACGAACGCGTCGTGCAGCGAACGGCCCCGGATATGGGTGAGCGGCAGCACCTCGAGCATGCCGCGCCCGAGGACCTCCTCGATCACTTCACGGCCCGCCACGGCGGAGAGCGTGTCGAAGACCGCCTGCGCCCAGGGGCTCATCTTCTCGGCCTCGGTGCCGGGCAGATAGCCGAGCTCCTGCCCGCCCACCGCGTACAGCGGCCGGAAGACCATCACCTTCTGGTGCTGTCGGCGCTCCAGGACCGCTTCGAGTCCCGCGCACAGCGCGAGCGCCGACTTTCCGGTGCCCGCGCGGCCGCCGAGCGAGACGATGCCGACGTCCGGGTCGAGGAGCAGATCGAGGGCGATGCGCTGCTCGGCGCTGCGGCCGTGGATGCCGAAGGCCTCCCGGTCACCACGCACGAGCCGGACGTTGCCCTCGGCCGTGATCCTGCCGAGCGCCTTGCCGCGCTCGGACTGAAGGACCAGTCCGGTGTGGACGGGCAGCTCGGCAGCCTCGGGGACGTAGAGCGTCTCCTCGCTGTAGAGCAGATCGACCTGTTCGGCCGAGAGCGACATCTCCGCCATTCCGGTCCAGCCGGAGTCGGTGATGGCGAGCTCGGCGCGGTACTCCTCGGCCAGCAGGCCGACGGAGGAGGCTTTGATCCGCAGAGGCAGGTCCTTGGAGACGACCGTGACGTCGTACCCCTCGGCCTGGAGATTTCGCGCTACCGCCAGGATCCGTGAGTCGTTGTCCCCCAATCGGAAGCCGGCCGGAAGGACGCCGGGATCGGAGTGGTTGAGCTCGACACGGATCGTGCCGCCGAGGTCGCCCATGGGGATGGGGGCGTCGAGGCGTCCGTACCGGATACGGAAGTCGTCCAGCAGGCGCAGGGCCTGACGGGCGAAATAGCCGAGTTCCGGATGGTGCCTCTTGGCCTCCAGCTCCGTGATGACCACGATCGGGAGCACGACTTCGTGCTCGTCGAAGCGGGTCATGGCGTTCGGGTCGGCCAGCAGGACGCTGGTGTCGAGAACGTAAGTGCGCCTGTCGGGCATGCGGCGCTTTGTGCTGTTCACCACGGAAGGACGTACCCCCTCGGACGAGGTCGGGCTGCGACGGCGTCGCGGGCGACTGGGCCGGGCTCTGGCCACGATGCGCGGGCCGAGCACCGGCCCTCCGCGCGGTCCGCACAGGGGGTGCGTTCCTTCGTGTGCAAAGGGCCTCCCGGGTGAGCGGTCTCGGCCGCTCACTGAGATACGACGTTCGTGGATCGGACGTCGACCTGGAAGGGATATTCCCTCGAACACGCGCTGCCATGCCATGGCATATGACGACGTGTGGGTGAACAGAGGGTGATCAGCGCCGCGGAGGCCCCGCGGGGACCTCAGTTTCCGTAGCGGCGGTGGCGCGCGGCGTAGTCACGGAGCGCACGCAGGAAGTCCACCTTGCGGAACGCCGGCCAGAAGACTTCGCAGAAGTAGTACTCCGAATGGGCGCTCTGCCAGAGCATGAATCCGGACAGCCGCTGCTCGCCGCTGGTGCGGATGACCAGGTCGGGATCGGGCTGGCCGCGGGTGTACAGATGTTCGGAGATGTGTTCGACGTCGACGATCTCGGCCAGCTCCTCGAAGCTGGTGCCCTTGTCGGCGTGCTCCAGGAGCAGGGAGCGGACCGCGTCCGCGATCTCCTGCCGCCCGCCGTAGCCGACGGCGACATTCACCAGTATTCCGTCGATGCCGTCGGTGGCCTGCTCGGCCTCCTTCAGCACGGACTGGGTGCGGGCGGGGAGCAGGTCGAGCGTGCCCACGTGGTGCACGCGCCAGCGGCCGTCGGCCGCCAGGTCGCGGACCGCGTTCTCGATGATGCCGAGGAGCGGGACGAGCTCCTTCTCCGGACGGTCCAGATTGTCCGTGGACAGCAGCCAGAGGGTGACGACCTCGACATCGGTCTCGGCGCACCAGCCCAGCAGCTCCTGGATCTTGCTGGCGCCGGCCTTGTGACCCTGTTCGGCGGTACCGCCGGATGCCTTGGCCCAGCGACGGTTGCCGTCGAGGATGACGCCGATGTGCTTGGGCACCTGGGCGTGGTCGAGTCGGCCCTCCACCCGGCGTGCGTAGAGCCCGTACACCAGGTCACGCAAGTTCACGCCAGTCCACCTCTCGGTTCCGTCGGGCTCACCCGCCCTGTACCCGGGGCCCGGCCCGCGGCGCGGCCGCCGTCGGGCGCCCTGCCCCGGGTGAACGCAGCACCGGCCTCGGCCCCCGCCGGGCGGCAATCCCCGAAGCCGCAACAGTACTGCGCACGGGCCACAGCCACCCAACCCGGTCTGTCACAAGTCCGTGATAAGGAGGGATACGTGACTCATACCTCCCCGTTCCTCGCTTCTCCCGAACGCTACGACTCGATGGAGTACCGCCGCTCCGGCCGGTCGGGACTGAAGCTCCCCGCCCTCTCGCTCGGCCTGTGGCACAACTTCGGCGACGACCGCGCCCTCGACTCGCAGCGCTCCATCCTGCGCCGCGCCTTCGATCTCGGCGTGACGCACTTCGACCTGGCGAACAACTACGGCCCGCCGCCGGGTTCCGCCGAGCTCAACTTCGGCAAGCTCTTCGCGCAGGACTTCGCGCCCTACCGCGACGAACTGGTCATCTCGACCAAGGCCGGTTATCTCATGCACCCCGGGCCGTACGGCGAGTGGGGATCCCGCAAGTACCTGCTCTCCTCGCTCGACGCCTCCCTGGACCGCATGGGGCTCGACTACGTCGACATCTTCTACTCGCACCGCTTCGACGCGAACACTCCTCTCGAGGAGACGATGGGCGCGCTGGCGACGGCCGTGCAGCAGGGCAAGGCGCTGTACGTGGGTGTCTCCTCCTACACCGCGGAGCAGACCGCCGAGGCCGCCCGGCTGCTGAAGGAGATGGGCGTCCCCGCCCTCATCCACCAGCCCTCCTACTCGATGATCAACCGCTGGATCGAGGACGACGGGCTGCTCGACACCCTGGAGAGCGCCGGCATGGGCTGCATCTCCTTCGTGCCGCTCGCCCAGGGCCTGCTGACGAACAAGTACCTGAAGGGCATCCCGGAGGGCTCGCGGGCCACCCAGGGCAAGTCGCTGGACCCGAAGCTCCTTTCCGACGAGGTCGTGCGCCGGCTGAACGGGCTGAACGACATCGCCTCCGGCCGCGGCCAGTCACTGGCTCAGCTGGCCATCAGCTGGGTGCTGCGGGATCCGCGGATGACCTCGGCCCTGATCGGCGCGTCCAGTGTGAAGCAGCTCGAGGAGAACGTGGCGGCTCTGGCCGGTGCGCCGCTGAGCGAGGATGAACTGCGGGAGATCGACACCTACGCGATCGACACCGAGGGCACCAACATCTGGGCGGCCCGCAGCTGACGGCTGACGCCGCGTGAGGCCGGGGGAAGCGGTGGCCTCCGCGCACCGGCGGAGAGGGGCGGAAGTCGCTCACCTGACGGGTGCGGCGGCGGCCGCACGGGCCGGGACAGAAAACCGGGCCGGTCCGTGGGGGGGATACGGACCGGCCCGAGGGGGGGTTTCCACCATAACCCTTCGTAAGTGGTGGTGCGTGCCACGCCGTGCCGGAACTACGCCACGGATGCGGCGAACGGAGGGCCCCTTGTAGCCCGGGAGCCCGGAAACCAGGGGCTTTTGGGCTCTTCGGGCATCCCGGGCCGTACCCCCCAGGGGGGACCCCGGGTACGGGCGCGCCGTTGACGCGGTGACGGGGTGTAGGGAACGGCCGTCCGTCGGCCGGTCCGTCAGGCCGAGGATTCTTTCGTCTTGTTGGCGATGATCTGCTCCATGAAGGTGTCGCCCCACAGTCCGAGGGGCAGCAGCGCGGTGTTCAGCGCCTCCCCCAGCTCGGTGAGGGAGTACTCCACCCGGGGCGGCACTTCCCGGTAGACCTCGCGGTGCACCACACCGTCCGCCTCCAGCTCGCGCAGCTGCTGGATCAGCATCTTCTCGCTGACGCCGCCGACATGGCGCTTCAGCTCCCCGAAGCGGTGCGTGCCGTCGTGCAGCGCCCAGAGGATGAGCGGCTTCCACTTGCCGCCGACGACGTCCACGGCGGCGTCGAGACCGCAGCTGTACGCACTCTTCACCTTGGCCACGGCAACTCCTCCGACACCCTCGATACTTACCGTTTCGCCAGTACACCACCGTTCGCGGAGCGCGGTCCGGAACGAGGACAGGATCTGGCCTACACGGCTCCTACCGTCCTGTCATGACGACGCGCGAAGTGACATGGACCGAGGCATCCGCCCGCAGGCTCCGCCGCCAGGGCCTGGTCACCCCCGCCGAGGACTCGCCCGCCCGGATCACCGCCGCCATGCTCGGCGCGCACGCGCAGGTCCTCTCCGCCGCCGAGCTGTCCGTCGCGCTGCGCCTGGACGGCGGTGCGACCCGGACGAGCGTGCGCGAGGCGCTGTGGACGGAGCGCAGCCTGGTGAAGACGTACGGACCCCGCGGCACCGTCCATCTGCTGGCGGCCGAGGACATGCCGATGTGGACCGGGGCGCTCTCCGCGATCCCCGCGGGGTCGAACCCGATGCCGCCCGATGTGCGGATGACGGACGACCAGACGGAGCAGGTCCTGGCCGCCATCGGCGACGCGCTGACCGGCGCGGAGCTGACGATCGACGAGCTGACCGAGGCGATCGTGGAGCGCACCGGTCCGTGGGCGGGCGATCGGGTGATGGATGCCTTCCAGGACAAGTGGCCCCGGTGGCGCCAGGCGACACATCTGGCGGCGCACCGCGGGCTGCTCGCCTTCGCCCCCAACCGCGGGCGCAAGGCGACCTGCACGAACCCCGGCGTCACGCCGATGGAGGGGCCGGCCGCGCTGGAGGTCCTCCTGGAGCACTATCTGCGGGCGTACGGACCCGCCTCACCCGCGCACTTCGCGAAGTGGCTCGCCGCTCCGCGCGCCTGGGCGGCCGGTCTCTTCGAGTCATCGGCGGCCGACGGCCGGATCGAGGAGGTCGTGTTCGCGGGTGAGCGGGCATGGGTGGCGGCCGGGGACACCGAGTTCGCCGACGAGGCACCGCGCGGGGTGCGGCTGCTCCCCTACTTCGACGCGTTCACCATCGCCTCGCAGCCACGCGAGCTGCTCTTCCCGGGCGCCGCCCGCGAGCGGGCGCTCGCCGGTGGTCAGGCCGGGAACTTCCCCGTCGTCCTCGTCGACGGGGAGGTCCGTGGGGTGTGGCACCAGAAGCGGTCGGGAAAGCGGATCGCGGTGACGGTCGAGCCGGTGGGCACGGCGCTGGAGCGCGCCCGGACGCATCGTGCACTCGAGCGTCAGGTGGAGCGGGTCGCCGAAGTGCTGGAGGGGACGGCGGAGCTGACGGTCGGTACGGTCACGGTCGGGCCGCATGCCTGAGCGGCGGTCCGTACGGTCACGGTCGGGCCGCATGCCTGAGCGGCGGTCCGTACGGTCACGGTCGGGCCGCATGCCTGAGGCGCAGCAGGGTGATGCCGTCCTTCTCGGCGATCCGCTCGTAGCCGTACCGGCGCTCGGCGGCGTCGAGTTCGGCGGCCTGCTTCTCGGGCGGATAGGGCCAGTGGCCGGTGCGGTACGGCCAGGCCTCGGGTGCCTCCCGGTCGTGGATGATCCACTCGGCCGTCGGGCGCGGCAGCCGGTCCTTGTCGTACTCGTAGAGCCGGGCGTCGACCGGGAAGGTCGGGAAGAGCACCACGTCGCAGCGTGAAGTGAGCTGGGGCACCAGGCGGTTGGAGGCGGCCACGGACGCGCCGTCGGGGATCTTCGCGAGCAGGGAGCGGGCGGCCTCGATGTGCGGTGTGGTGCGCCATGTGGCCCGCTGCGCCAGCTGGGCCAGGGGGAACGACGGCAGCATGACGACGGTGACGGCGAGGACCGTGGCGAGGGAGGCCCGCACCTGCCGCGCGGCGAGCGGGTGGTCGGCCGCGCCCCAGCGCCGCAGGGTGTCGATGAGTCCGGCGAACACGATCGGCATCAGAACGGCGCTGTAGTGGAAGGAGGTGCCCCAGTGGAAGCCGTTCTGGGAGAGCATCCGCCAGGCGAGCGTGGGCACGGCCAGCAGGGCGAGCGGGGAGCGCAGGGCGAGGAGCGCCGAGGGCGCGAACACCAGGATGAGGGTCATCGCCTTGATGTCCGGGCGCAGCGCGTCGAGCGGGGCGAAGACGAGGGTGCCCAGCAGGGTGGAGTGGCCGCCCTCGCCCAGGTTCACACCGTGGGCATAGCCGCCGGCCGGGTTGAACGCGGGGAGCAGCACCTTGATCTCGATCACCGAGGCGATCACACCGGCGGCCGCGGTGGCGACGCCGAGAAGCCGCGGTCCCTTCCAGGCGACGAAGCAGCCCAGCGCGGCGAGCGTGAGGCCCAGGTCCTCCTTGACCAGGACCAGCGGCGCCGCCCAGGCCACGGCCGCTCCCCAGCGCCGCCGGCCGAGCGCGACGACGGCGAACGACAGCAGCGGTACGGCGAGCGCGACCTCGTGGAAGTCGAAGGCGGCGGCCGACGCGATGCCCCAGCTGAGTCCGTACCCGAGGGCGACGGCGTGCGCGGACCTCCGGCCGAGTACGCGCTGCGCCCAGGCCACCAGCGGTACGGCGCCGAGCGCCAGCAACGCGGACTGGGCGAGGAGCAGACACAGAGGGGAGGGCCACAGGCGGTAGAGCGGGGCGAGAACGGCGAGCGCGGGGTGGAAGTGGTCGCCGAGAAGATGGAAGTTCTCCCCGCGCAACGGGACGATCGGGGCGCGCAGTTGGGAGTAGGCGCGGATGGCCTGCTCGAAGATGCCGAGGTCGTAGCCGGTGGTGCGCAGCAGCAGATGACGGCGCACGGCGACGGTGGCGTAGAGCAGGAAGAAGACCGCCGCCCAGCTCCAGGGGAGGAGGGCGGCGGGGAAACGGGGAGCGGTGCGTGTTGCGGGCTCCGGCGAGGGCGCGGGGACGAGGGATCGCAGGACGCTGCGCCGAACCGCCGAGTTGTCAGAAAATGTCCGCATACCTCCGGATGCTAGTACCTCGACCGGCAATGTCCGCCCGTTGGGGAGCGTCGTCCGGTGCGTGCCATCGCACGGCGGCCGGCAGCCCTGGTAGCGGCGCCGGAAGCGGCGGCACGGCAGGGCGGCGCTTGCCGAGGGAGGCGGACTAGACGGGCTTGACCGCCTCGATGAGGAAGCGCGTCGTCGTGGCGACGAACGGTCCCTGCGACTCGATCCGTTCGTGGAGTGCCGCGAGCTGCGGACGGTACTGGTCGACCGTGAACCCGGGGACCATCCAGATGACCTTGCGCAGGAAGTAGACGACGGCCCCGATGTCGTGGAACTCGGTCCGCAGCGACTCCGCCCGCAGATCCACCACATCGAGCCCCGCGGCCTGCGCCGCGGCCCGCGCCGCCTGCGGGTCACGGGCGCCGCGCACCTCGGGCGGCTGCGGCCCGAGGAAGTACTCCACCAGCTCGAAGACGCTGGCCGGGCCGACCTCCTGCGAGAAGTAGGTGCCGCCGGGCCGCAGGACGCGGGCGATCTCCTGCCAGTACGCACGGACGGGATGGCGGCTGACGACGAGGTCGAACGCCTCGTCGGCGAACGGCAGCGGCGGCTCCTCGGGATCGGCGACGACCGCCACGCCCCTCGGCCGCAGCAGGGCGGTGGCCTTGGCGACGTTCGGCGGCCAGGCCTCCGTCGCGACGGCGAGCGGCGGCAACACCGGTACGGAGGCGAGCACTTCACCGCCACCGGTCTGAATGTCCAGCGCCGCCGAGGCCCGCGCCATGCGCTCGGCCATCGACCGGGCGTATCCCCAGGAAGGGCGCTGCTCGGTGGCTCTCCCGTCCAGCCAGGAGAAGTCCCAGCCCTCGACGGAGACGGCGGACGCCTCCTCGATCAGGTCCTCGAACGACCGTGGTGTGCCGTGCTGCTGTGCTGTCATCACAGGGCGTGTCCCGTCGTGCTGTCGACATGGCCGGGGATGTCGCCCTCGTGCCGGTCACCGGTCGACTTCGTGCCGGACGGCTCGAACATGAGGATGGAGCCGCCGGGCGAGGACGGCTTGTGCTCGGTGCCCTTGGGGACGACGAAGGTGTCGCCCTTGGTGAGCTCGACGGTGGACTCGGTGCCGTCGGCGGCCCGCAGGGCGATGTCGAAGCGGCCGTCGAGCACGAGGAAGAACTCGTCGGTGTCCTCGTGGACGTGCCAGACGTGCTCCCCGGCGGTGTGGGCGATGCGTACGTCGTAGTCGTTCATCCGGGCGACGATGCGCGGGCTGTAGACGTCGTCGAAGGTGGCGAGCGCCTCGATGATGTTGACCGGCTGGGTGTCCATGGGACCGATACTGCGCGCCGGGACAGCGCTCTGTCTTCTCGTTATGGGCGGCTCGCGGTGTGCGGCGTGCGGGTGGGGACGGCCGGGTACGTGCGGGGTCAGCCTCGGGCGGCGAGCGCGCCGAGCAACAGCCCCAGCAGCGCTCCCGCCATCATGAACGGCCCGAAGGGGATCGCCGTCCTGCGGCCTGCGCGGCCGAGGGCCATCAGGGCGACCCCGTACAGCGAGCCGAACAGGAAGCCCGCGAAGGCGCCGGCGAAGAGCACGGTCCAGCCGTACCAGCCGAGGACGACGCCCAGCGACAGAGCCAGTTTGACGTCACCGAAGCCCATGCCGTTCGGATGGATGACGAAGAGGACGAAGTAGGCGCCGCCGAGGACGAGTCCACCGAGCAATGCCGTGGCCCAGGAACCGGCGTGTCCGGGCAGCAGGGCCACCGGTCCGAGAAGAAGGGCTGCCGCGGCGGCCAACGGCAGGGTCACCTGGTCGGGCAGCCGGTGCACCCGGAGGTCGACGACCGCGAGCAGTACGGCGAAGGGCATCAACAGCAGCCAGACGGCCAGTTCGGGGCGGATCCCGGTGGCGGCGGCCACCGAGACGCAGGCCGCGGTGGTGACCAGGGGGACGCTGACGGGTGTCGCGCGTGTCACGGGTGCGTCCGGGGAGCGGCCCGCGGCACCGTCGGCCGCTTGGCCGGACACGGCCGGTACCGCCGTCGCGCACGTCGCGCACCGGGCTCCGCCGATCCAGCCGCGCACCGGACCGGCGAAGCCGTGCCCGGAAGGACAGCTGTCGCGCCATGGCTCCCCCGGCTCGACGGAGAGCCGGTACGCGCCGCGGGGCACGAGCAGGCCCGCGGCGGCGCCCCACAGGGCGGCGACGGCGAGCAGCGTGGCATACACGGCACAGAGCGTAGGGGCCCGTTCCGGCCGCGGCCATGGGTCCTGGGGCCCACTCGGGGCATCCGGACCCATGACCGGAAGGCCGGCGCTACGGTCTACGACCATGAGCGGACGGCGTCGGTGGCGGGACGGCATGGGGGTGTTGCGGGTGGCCGGGCGGGACGCCGCGGTGCCGGTGGAGATCGCGGCGACGTACGGTCCGCGGCGGCGCGGGCTGCTGGGCCGGGACGGGATCGCCGGGGCCATGCTGCTGACGCCGTGCAACAGCGTGCACACCTTCCGGATGCGGTTCACCATCGATGTGGCCTATCTGGACCGGGAGTTGCGGGTCGTGGAGGTCCGGACGACGGTTCCGGGGCGGCTCGGGAGACCAAGGCTGCGGGCGCGGCACGTGCTGGAGGCGGAGGCCGGGGCGATGGCGGAGTGGGGTGTCGTCGCCGGGGCACGCCTCACGATCGAGACAGCAGGTACGGCAGGTACGGCAGGGTCGGGGCCGGCCGACCGGTGACGCCCTCGGCCGGGCCACGGGCTCGGCCCCTCCGGGCTGCGGACCGGGCCCTTTGGGCGGCGAACCGGGCGGCCCGGCGCGTGAGTTCGCCCGGCTGTCTACGACGACGGTCTGCGGGTGGGGACCGTGCCGAGCCGGGGCCATCGCTGTCGGACCCGGTCACGCAGGTCCCCGGCGAGCGCACCCAGCGCACCCAGCGCCTCATGGCACCCGGCCGTCCCGGCGACCACGTCGAGCCGGTGCAGCAGCCGCTCCCGTGCGGTGACCGTGCCCCACTTCCAGTCCTCGTCCACCGCACGGGCGAGCCGGTCGACCGTGCCCCGGCGAGCGCGCTCGACCAGGGCGTCGCCCCGGATCAGCCAGCCCGCGCAGGCGTCGGCGAGATCGCCGTCGACCTCGGTGCCGGTCGCCGCACGCCAGGTGGTGCGGTACATCTCCTCGGCCTCGGACAGCATCGGCTCGGCGGCGTCGGTCACGCACCAGCAGGTCGGGAACCCGATGCGCAGATACGCGAGTTCCATGAGGCCGTTGCCCAGGCATGCCTGCTCGAAGTCGACGAATCGGATGCCGTCGCGGGTGTGCAGATCGTTGCCGGGACAGGGGTCGCCGTGCAGCAGGGCCGTGCGTCCGGCCGGTGCGCCGAGGCGGTGCACGAGCGCGCCGAGTTCGTCCTCCGCCGACGCCGGAACGGTGGCACCGAGACGCCGGGCGAACGCCAGGAACGCGGTCACGTCGCGCTCACCGGGACCGGTCCAGCGGGGCAGCTCCGCCTCGTCGCCCGTGGCCGCGGCATGCAACCGGGCTAGGCCCTGTGCGTACACGATCTGCCAGCCCTGGGCCGGTGTTCGGTGCTCCACATGTTCCAGTACGAGCACCCGGTCGTCCGGGTCCGTGCCGAGCAGGCGTGGCACCACCGCGGGACGCACGCGTCCGGCGAAGCGCAGGGCGGTGGTCTCACGGCGGTAGCGTTCGTCGGCCGCGGCGTCGGCTGCTTCACCCCTGGCCCCGTCGGCTGCCTCATCGGCGACGAGCTGCTTCACCACGGCGGCCGTGCCGTCCGCCAGTTCGATGCGCCAGACCGCCGACCGCGGGCTGCTGTCGAGCAGCCGTGCCCGCCGGGGCGGACCCAGCTCGTCCCGCAACCGGTCACCGAACGGCACTGCCACCCTCGTTCCTCCTTCGCCGGCACACCTGTCGTCAGCACGCGGGCCGGACCGCTCGCCCCCGTCAGGCCGTCAGGCCGTCAAGCCGTCAAGCCCAGGGCAGCCGGGAAGGTCGTCGTCTCCACCACCAGCCGCGGTCCGCCATCGCGGAGCCCGCCCTGGTCAGGCGTCCGAGCAGCTCTCCCCCGTCGTCCGTGGTGTGCGTACGGAAGAGTACGTCGAGCGTCTCGGCGGAACGAGCGATTTCCGCGGCCAGGGTGCCGTGCACGGTGGACAGCCGCTCGGCGAGCCGGTCGCGGGTGCGCAGGTCCTCCAGATACAGCTCCTCCGGGTAGCGGCCGGTCGGCGCCCAGTCGGCCGCGATCCTGCGGACGAGACGTTCCCAGAGCAGCAGTTCCTCGCGGGCCCGGTTCTCCGGGCCCCGAGCCGGCGACCTGCCGTCCGCGTCGGTGAGGGCGGCGAAGGCGTCCGTCACCGGGGTGGGCACCTTCTCCTCGCGGAAGATCTCGGGCAGCAACTGCACACGTGCCGAGGGCAGTTGGGCGATGGCGGTCTCGACGGCCTCGACCTCGACCACCAGGGCTCCGCCGCTCGCGCCCGCCTCGACCACGCGGGCGCGCGTCACCGTGCCGTCCGGGGCGGCCGCCCAGTACGCGGAAGGAACCGCCTCCTCGGCGGGGTACAGCACCGTCGTACCGCTCAGGGCCGCGAGGCTCCGCGCCGCCTCCGCCTCGTCCGGGGGGTCGGGCACGGCGTCCGCGACAGAGACCTCCCAGGCCAGCGCGACATCCCCGGCGACCGCGTGATAGCCGCAGAGCACGAGTGCGTTCCAGTCGCGGCCGTCCCGGCCCTCGGCCGAGTCGTCGTCGGCGATGTCGACCGCTGCGGAGGGCACGCCCACCGCCCGCGCCAGTGCCACCGCCATGGCGGACACGGTCAGCCGGTGGACGGTCAGAAAGCTGTAGATCACGAAGAGGTCCCGTCGTCGACCCGGCCCGCACGGTCGACGGCCGGCCGGCCCGACCGGCCCCCGCGCTTCCGCGGGCCGAGGAGGCGCGCGCGGGGGCGCGGCAGCCCACGGCACACTCGACGGCGGGCCCGACGCACAACCCCGTGTGGCGACATGAAGCGACGGTAAGGAGCGGATGTGCCGGGGTCATGGGCCCCCGGGCCCAATCGTGGGCCCCCGTGACCTGGGCCTTGTGTCCGACCAGCGGCGCGGCGGCTCAGAAGGCCCACGCCGCCCGGCCCGCTCAGTGGGCGCGCGGCTCCCACGGCAGCGGCTGCCGTACGTGGCGGCCGCGGCCGCGGCGGGCCAGCAGGGTCCAGGCGACGAGGATCAGTACGAGAGCCGTGCCCAGGCCGATCCCGGTGTAGCCGCCGGCCCGGTACAGCGCACTGTTCCCGGTGCCGCTGCCGGACGCCGCCCGCCCGTCCTGCGCGGCCGCCCGGTCCGCGTCGGTGAGCCCGAAGCCGGCCGCGACGGCGTCACCTCGGTACGCCGGGCCTTCGGCGCGATCGCCCTCGACGCCGACCCGCAGGGTCAACGGCAGTGCGGTGTCCACCCGTTGGTCGAGCGAGACCCGGACGTAGTACCAGCCCGAGAAGCGCATGGCCCCCGTGTCGTCCCGGGTCGAGGTCCGGTTGGCGAACGCGGCGGGTGCCGTGCCGAGCGACACCTCCGAAGGGCCGCCCCGGTATCCGGCCGCCGCGTTCTTGACGAACCCGCGGCCCGTGTTGAACAGCGTCAGCCGCAGGCCGTCCGGAACCGAGACGGTCCGGCCGCCGGCCGTACCCGCGAACTCCGCGTCGAGGAAAACCTGTTGACCCCACTCGACGGGCACCTTGTAGAACCTGCTCTCGCCGGGGCTCAGCCGGTCCTTCCACACGCCGTGGCCGACAGCGGGCGCGTCGTTGAAACCGGATCCGCCGTCGACGCCGTTCGGTGTACCGGTGACGGGTTCCGCCGGGCTGGTCGCCCAGGACGACGGCGCGGGCGTCTGCGACCCCGCCCCGACCCCGGGCTCCGCCATGTACGTCAGCTCCAGCGGCCAGTCACGGGCCCCGGAACCGGCTCCGGAGCCGATCCACTCGACGCTGTAGACGTAGTCACCGGCCTCCTGGCACTCCCGGCCCTGACCGATGCGCCGCGTGGCGTAGTCGGCGACGGGCCGGGCGGTGGAGCTGCCGAACGTGACGTCGTTGCTCACACTGCACTTCTCACCGTCCGCGGACGCCAGCGTGATCCGCACGCCCTCCGTGGCGCCGACCGGGCTGCCGGGCGGCGGAGCGAGTACGGCGGAGACATAGGCGTTCGACACGTCGTCGAGCACGACGCGGTAGAACTTCCGCTCCCCCGCGGAGACGGTGTCGGTGTACGTCCCGGGCCGCAGCCGCGGGCCCTCGGCGCTGGACTGCGCGCCGTGGACGGGCTTGGCGTCCGGGGCGGTCCGGTAGGCGGCGGCCGGGCCGCTCGGGGAAACGGCGGCCGCGGACGCCGGCGCGAGGAGAGCCCCGGTGACGAGTGCGAGGAGAACTCCGCGGAGAGCCGCCACCGTTGCCGCCCGTACCCGTCTCATCCGCGCGCTCCTCGGCCCACTCGGTCGACAGCCGGCCCGCAGCGTACTGCGGGCCGGCTGCGGGACGTACGGCGGGAACGCGTTCAGTTGGTGCCCCCGGTCGGGAAGGAGACCTCAACCCGACGGTTCTTGGTCCGGCCCTCCTCGCTGGAGTTGTCCGCGATCGGATAGTCCTCGCTGTAACCGCGGACCTCGTAGGTGATCCCGGCGTCGTCGAGCTGCCCGCTGAGCACCCCGTGGACGGCGTCGGCGCGCTTCTTGGACAGGACCCGGCCGTGCTCGTACGTACCGAGGTTGTCCGTGAACCCGAAGACGCGGATCTTCTGGGCGTTGTGCTTCTTGATCTCGGCGACGATGGCGGAGATACGGCCGTTGGCCTGGGGGGTGAGCTTGGCGCTGTCCTTGCCGAACAGGACCTCGGCCTGGAGCGCGAACTTCAGTGAGGACGTGGTCTCTTCACGGCGCTCCTCGCCGCCCTCGGTCTCCACGATGGAGACGATGTCCAGCACACGCGGCTGAGCGAGGGTGGCGCCGTCGCGCATCTTCAGGCCGGGGTTGCTGCCGTCGATCTCGGGCGGGGTGTACGTCGACTCGGTCCCGGGCGGGACGCTCGGGTCGTCGTCGACGGGGGCGCCGGACGCGGCGGGGGCGGCGGTCAGCTGGATGCTGGTGAAGAGGAACAGGGCGGCGAGGGAGACGGGTGCCGCACGCATCAGGAGATCTCAATCGTGGCGGTGGGCATGAGGGGGATCTGGAGATCGAGGGTGGTGGTCTCATTGGGGGGTGCGGGGAACTGGGCGAAGAAGTCGACACTCTGGCCGCCCTCGAATGCACTGAGGCCAGTGGTCGTCAGGGGAAAGCCGTCGGTGTCGCGCAGGACGTAGTAGCGCTTCTTCCCCACCTTGTCGACCAGGGTCACCCCGGCGAATGACCTGCCTGTGCGCTTGACCTGGGTCTCTTCACCGTTCCACTGAATCGGGGGAATCTGCCGTTTCCCGGTCGTGTTCTTCACCGCTCCGGAAATCGTCAGAAAGCCACCGCCGTCCCGAACGGCGCTGTGGATCACGAACTCAAAACCGTTGCTGCCGTTGATGGTGGCCAAGGTCTTGCTCTTGTCCGGCACGGTGTTGCCACCGTCGTCGCCGGACTCTTCCGGCTTGCCCGCTTCCGTGGACGCCGAGCTGCTGCTCTTCTTGTCGTCGTCGGAGCCGCTGTCACCGCCGCCGCACGCCGTCGACAGCGACAGAGCCGCTGCCACAAGGACGGCGGTCACTGCCCTGCGGGTCATCGCTCCGTGCCGAATACTCATGAGTGGTGTTCCTTTGCGTTCGGTCGGGGTCACTCGTCGACCAGCCGGACGGTGAAGAGTTCGGACAGGTCGGGAAGTGGATCCGTGTCTTCCGGGTCGATGTCGATGGGGCCGTCAGGGCAGTGCAGCGTCCCCAGGGACTCCGGTTCTGCGGGGGGCGACGGGCTGGGCTCTTCGGGCTCGTTGCCGTCACCCGGCGAGGGCTCGTCCGAGGGCTCGTTCTCCGAGGGCTCGAAGGTGCACAAGGGCTCCACGACAGCGGTGGCCTTCGCCTCGGCACGCTTGTCGGCTGTTCCCGGGAGGATCGTCTCTCCGAGCGGCTGGGAATCGACGGTCACCCGGAAGCCCCACCGGCCGGGGCCCAGAAAGTCGCACCCCGCTACCGTCGTCTCGTTCTCACCCGCAAATCGGCCGGCTGCCGCGCAGCCGCCGCCGGGATCCCCGATCACATCGCCGTCGAGAAGGCTGCCCAGGAAGTCCAGGTCGAGTTCACCGTCGCCCAGGACCCGGTCGCGGGACTCCATGGCGGCAGCGAGGGCGGCAGCGTCGGCTCCGGACTGAGCACCGTTGCGGGTGGCTCCCGCCTGACCCACGGCAAAGAACGCGAGCGCGAGAAAGAGCAGGCCCGCCACCATCGCGATATAGATGGGAGCGGCCTGCCCTGCCTCACGGGTACTACCAGCAGGGAGAGGGACTACTCCCCACCGCCTCCGCCCAGAATCTCGTTGACCTTGGTCGTGAGGCCCGTGGCGATGTCGTTCGCCACCCCCGACCCCACCAGCGCCGCGATAATCAGCGCCACCAGCACGATCACGCCCACGTACTCGACCGCGCCCTGGCCCTCGTCGCGGCGTTCCTTCATCGCCAGTGCCGTCGCGGCCACCCAGGCGGCCACGTACACACGGGTGTTCACGATCGCCTTCAGCGTCACGTTCGACATCGACTTCCTCCAGGCCGGTCCGGCTGACAGCGCGTGCACCGTACGCCCGGGGCGGGACGGCGGACATGGGTCTGTGGGCCCAAGGGTGGGCCCAATCGGGGCAGCGGGGTGTGCGTGACGCCCTCACGCCGACCCCCCTCGTGCGAGGCTGCGCCAGACGGCGATGGCCTCGCCCCGGCTGCCCGCGTTCAACTTGGCGAAGATGCGGTTGATGTGGTTCTTGACCGTCTTCTGGCTGATGAAGCAGGAGGCGGCGATCTGCTGATTGGTCATACCCGACGCGATCAGGTCCATCACCTCCACCTCCCGCTGACTCAACTCGGTGATCACTCCCCGCAGTTCACCGGCTACATCGGGGCCTGAAGACGAATGTGCCACATTCGCTTGCGTAAGCGAAGACCGTTGAGCAAATTGCCGACCGCTCCGCACCCCTGCGAGCAGGGCCCCCGACGCGGAGTGGGTGAAGGTCGCCCGGCCCGCCTTGATGTCCCTTACGGCGACGACCAGTTGGTCCGCGGTGAACTCGCCGTGCACCAGATAGCCCCCGGCGCCCAGGCGCAGCGCCTCGTGCACGATCTCGCTCTCCCGGCTGTAGGTCATCATCAGCACCGGCGCGAGGCGTACCAGATGCGGAAGCGCGGCGAGGCCGTCGACCCCCGGCATCCGGACGTCGAGCAGGATCACGTCGGGCCGGTGCCGGACCGCGGCTTCGTAGGCCGCGCGGCCGTCCGCAGCCTCGGCCACGACGTCGAGGTCGTCCCGGCCCTGAAGCAGGACCGTGAGCCCGGCTCGTACGACGGGGTTGTCGTCGGCCACGACCACCCGCAGGGGTGGGGCAGCCGCCGGTAACTGCGTAGGCAGCGCGGGAAGTTCGTCGGAGGTGTGCGAGGACGTGTGCTGCGAGACATGCGACTGAAGGCTCCAGTGCTGTCCCGAGGTGCGGGAGTGCTCGTCCGGCATGGCTGCGGCCTCCTCTCGAAGGGCGGGGACAGGGGGTGGCGTTGTCAGGTGACCGTTCGTGTGCGCTGTGCCTCGGGGGTGTACGGCGTCCGGCGGCGGGACGGCCCGGCCGGCTGCCGGGGTATGCCCCCGACCACCCCCAGCGCGACCACCGGCAGTTCCAGGCGGACCTCCGTGCCCTTCGCCGCCCTCCCCCGGCCGATACGGATCCTCGCGCCGATGGACGCCGCTCTCTCCACCATGCCCACCAGACCGAAGTGGCCCGCCTGACGCAGCCCTTCGAGGGAGGTGCCGGGCGGCAGGCCGCGGCCGTCGTCGTACACGCTGATCCGCAGCACGTCGCCGGTGACTCCGGCCGATACGGCGAGGTAGGTCGGCCCGCCGTGGCGGTGGGCGTTCTCCATGGCCTCGGAGGCGATGGTCAGGGCCTGACGGGCGACGGCGGGTGGCACATGCGGGGGCGGCCCGTCGCCGAGAGGGCTGAAGGAGGCCCGTACGCCGTTGCGGCGGGCGAAGTCGTCCGTGCGTGCCGCCAGTTCGGCCAGCAGGTCGACGCCGCCGTCGAGGCCGGACTCCCGGCGCAGGTCCGACAGGAGTTCGCGGGCCTCGGCCGCGGCCCGGCGGGCCGAGCGGGCCACCAGGTCCGCCTGGTGCTTGACGGTGAGCGGGTCCATCCGGTCGGCGGAACTCGCGAGGCCGTCGGCGGCGAGCGCCAGACCGTGCAGGGTCTTGGCCACGGAGTCGTGCATCTCCCGGGCGAGCCGGGCCCGTTCCTGCTCGACCGCGCCGCTGACGGCGAGCCGGGCGCGCGCCTCCGTCAGCGCCTGGCTGGCCGCTCCGAATCCGAGCATCAGATTGCGCAGGGTGCTGCCGATGGCTCCGGCCAGGACACACAGGCCGGGCAGCAGCAGGGCGGTGAAGCGGGCCTCGGCCTCGGCGTTGACCGCGTATGCGCCCGCGATGATCAGCGACTGGAGGACGGCGAACACGGCCGCTCCGCGCCATCCGGAGATCAGTCCGGCCAGCAGCGGGGTGCACATGGTGACGTAGGCGAGGGTGGAGTCGGGCGAGGCCGTGATCAGCAGCAGCGCGCCGAACGTCATGTCGGCTCCGAGAAGCCACGGGTGGCGCAACAGGACGGGCCCGAAGCGTTCCCAGTCCCGCAGGAGGACGTAGGAGCTCATGAAGGTGACCAGTACCGCGGCGCCCACCAGCCAGGTCGCCGGGCCGGGGCGGGTGCCGTCGAGAGCGAACGGAGCGGCCAGGGCGATCATGGCCAGCCGGAATCCGAAGACCTGACGGCACAGCGCCTGGAGGGCGTTGACCTGAATGGGCAGTGACGGCAGACGTGCGGGGCCCGTGGAGGCCACGTCGGCCGGTGTCTCGCCCGCGTTTCCGCCGCTGAGCACGGCTTTGCCGGGTGCCATCGTGTCCACCTCCCCTTCGGTCGTTCCTCTGTGTCGGCGGGTCCGGGCGGTCTGTGCGGCCCGGGTCCGGGCCGCCGGATGTGCGGGTGTCCGGGTGGGCGGTGGTCAGCCGCCCAGGACGTCTCCGAGGTCGACCCCGGAGCCGTAGTAGAAGCTCATGACGATGAGGATCATGGTGGCCGGGAGCATGACCAGCGTGACCACCAGCGTCGACTTGGGCACGGCCTTCGCGGCGTTCCGCCGGGCGTTCTGCGCGTCCGTACGGCGCATGTCGGTGGCGATCTGGATCAGGGTGTCGACGATCGGCGCACCGAGCTCCTCCCCCTGCTGGAGGGCGGTGACGAACATCGACACCTGCTCGGAGTCGTTGCGCCGGCGCAGCTGGTCGAAGGCGTCGCGCCGGCTGACCCCCATGTCCATCTGCCGCAGGGTGATGCGCAGTTCGTCGGACCAGGGGCCCTGGTACTTCTCCGCGACGCGTTCCAGCGCCTGGCGGAAGCCGAGCCCGGCGGAGACGACGACGGCGAGGACGTCGAGGAAGTCGGGCAGCGTGCGTTCGATGTCCTCACGGCGTCTGCGGATCGCCGCGCGGATGATGACGTCGGTCCAGAAGAGTCCGAACAGCAGGGCGAGGACGGCGATGACGATCTGGCCCCGCAGCAGCATGGAGAAGGCCGCCAGCACGCCCAGGAAGCCGTACACCGCGCGGCGGGCGGCGTAGCGGTCGACGGTCATGCCGGAGGGGTTGCCCGCCATGTCGAGCCGTCTGCGGACGGCGTCGACCCGTTTGGGGCCCATGGCGCGCAGCACGGCGGGGGCGTACCGCATGCCGAGGCGGTCGATGCCCGAGCCGACGGCGGTGGTCCGCGTCGAGCCCACCTCCAGCGCGAGCGCGAGGTCGCCGGGGAGCCGGGCGTCGGCCCGGTACATCCGGATGCCGTGGAAGATCCCGTACACGGAGACCGCGAGGAGCGCGGCGAGCAGAAGTCCCATGGTGTCGTCGCCCTCTCAGACCTGGATCCTGGACATGCGGCGGATGAGGAAGGCGCCCAGCGCGTACAGGCCGAAGGCGATGAGCGTGGCGAGCTGGCCGACCACCGAGCCCGTCATCTTGTCGAGGGCGCCCGGGGTCATCGCGTTGATCATCAGGAGGAAGCCGAGCCCGAGAAGGGGCACCGCCAGTGCGGTGACCTTGATCTGGGAGAGCATCGTGGTGACCTCACGGCGGGTCTCCTTCCGCTCCTCGAGCGTCTCGGTCAGGTTCCGCAGCGAGGTGACGACCTGACCGCCCGCGCGGTTGGCGAGGATGAGGGTGGTGACCAGGACGATGAGCTCGCGGGAGGGCAGCCGTTCGGCGAGTTCGCCGAGCGCGTCGTCCAGGGACTGTCCGAGCGCCAACTGGTCGGCGACCATGCCCAGTTCATGGCCCGCGGGGTCGTCGAGCTCCTCGGCCGCCATCGCCAGCGCGGTGCGCAGCGCCAGTCCGGCCTGGGTGGCGTTGGCGAGGACGCGGGTGAACTCGGGGAGCTGGGCGATGAACGCCTCGGTGCGCTTGACGCGCTGCCAGTTGAGGAAGGCGTTGGCGCCCCACAGGCTCGCGACGGAGGCGAGCACGCCGAAGAAGGGGGCGAAGATCGCGCTGACGACGACGTACACGGCGAGCAGGGCGGCGACGACGTAGACGACGTACTCGCCGGGCGTCAGGTCGAGGCCCGTGACCGCGATCTTCCGTTCGATGCGGTTGCCGAGCCGTGTCCCGCGCAGCCGCCGGTCGACGCCGCCGAACCGCCGCCGCCTGCCGGAGGGAAGGGCGAGCGGGCCCGTCTGCGACATGCGCTCGACGAGTGCCTGGCGCTGGGCCCTGCCGGAGGAGTACGCGTGCACGCCGACGACGCAGAGCACACAGGCGAGCAGCGTGACTCCGATCGTCAGGAGCGGGAGGTTGTCCATGGCGGCGGGACCTTCTCGGGGTGCGGTCGGGGGGTGGTCGAGTCGTCGGAGGCGTCGGGGTCGGGGTGGGGGTGGTCGAGTCGTCGGAGGGGCGGCGGCATCAAGGTGGTCGGGGTGGCCGGCCGGATCGTGGCCGTGTCACAGGAGGGACCTGCGCACGGCGAGCTGGGCCTCGGAGGCAGCGATACCGAAGGCCGGTGGCAGCGGTTCGTTCTTCATGTAGAGGCGTTCCGCGACCCGCCGCGGCACCGGGTAGTACTCGAACCGCCCGTGGATCCGTCCGTCGGCGGACATCGGCTGGGCGTTGAAGCGGCAGACGGAGACGATGCGGTACTCCTCACGGCCGTAGGAGTCGACGACGGCGATCTCGGTGACCCGGCGAGAGCCGTCGGCATGCCGGGTGAGCTGCACGATCACATCGACGGCGCTGTTGATCTGGTCCTTGATGGCCACGAACGGGATCTCGACCTCGGACATGGACGCCAGCGTCTGGAGGCGCATCAGCGCGTCCTCGGCGCTGTTGGCGTGGACGGTGGCGAGCGACCCGTCGTGACCGGTCGACATCGCCTGGAGCATGTCGAGCGTCTCTCCGCCGCGGACCTCACCGACAATGATGCGGTCGGGGCGCATACGCAGGGAGTTGCGTACGAGGTCCCGGATGGTGACGCGGCCCTTGCCCTCGACGTTGGGCGGCCGGCTCTCCAGGGTGATCACATGCGCCTGCTGGAGCTGGAGCTCGGCGGAGTCCTCGATGGTGACGATGCGTTCGCCCTCGGGGATCAGGGCGGACAGGGAGTTGAGGAGCGTCGTCTTCCCGGTGCCGGTCGCCCCGGAGACGATCAGGTTGAACTTGGCCCGCACCAGTCCCGCCAGCAGCAGCGTCATCTGCTCGTCGAGCGAACCGATCGCGATCATCTCCGCGAGCGTGAACGCCCGGGGGAAGCGCCGGATGGTGAGGATGGGGCCGGTCAGGGACAGCGGGGGGATGATGACGTTGACGCGCTCCCCGGAGGGCAGCCGCGCGTCGACCATCGGATTGGCCTCGTCCACACGGCGGTTGACGGTGGAGACGATGCGCTCGATCGTCTGCATCAGCTGCTCGTTGGACGAGAAGCGCAGCGGGAGCATCTCCAGCCGGCCACCCCGCTCGACGAAGACCTGCTCATGGCCGTTGACCATGATCTCGCTGATCGACGCGTCCTCGAGCAGCGGTTCCAGGATGCCGAGGCCGAGCGCCTCGTCGACGACGCGGCGGATGAGCTGCGAGCGCTCGACGGTGGACAGCACCGGGCCCTCGCGGCTGATGATGTGGCCGAGTACGCGCTCCAGCCGGGCCCGCCGTTCGGCGGCGGCGAGCGAGGACATCTCCGCGAGGTCGATCTCCTCCAGGAGCTTGGCGCGGTAGACCCCGACGAGGCGGTTCTCCTCGCTGTGGCCGTTGACCGGCTCCGGACTGCTGATGCGTGACCGCAGGCTCATGACGTCATCTCCTCTCGCCGTCCGCGACGGTGTGGCGGGGTCATTCGTCGACCGGCATGGTGACGGACCGTTCGGCGGAGCCGAAGTCGAAGACCGGCAGCAGGGCGGGGACCTGGATCGTGACGGTCGCCGTGACCTCGCCGCCCCCGGCGGGTGCGCTCACCTGGGCCCCGTCCGCGAGCCAGTCGCTCATGGCCGCGTAACCGGCTGCCTCGCCGCCGCCTTCGCCGTGCGAGGCGACACGGGCGGCCGCGCGGGCCGCGGTGCCGGCCTGCTGGGCGGTGTAGGCGACGATGCCGAGCTGGATCGCGGCGAGGGCGACGAAGAGCAGCAGGGTGATGACGCCCGCGTATTCGAGGGCGGCCTGGCCGCGGTCGTCCCGGCGGCGCCTCACGGCCTGTCCTCTCGGGCCGCGGAGGCATCGGCATCGAAGCGGAAGGGGAAGTTCACGCTGCCGGGGAACAGGACGGGTACGTCGAGGCTGACCGTGGCCGTCACGAGGTCGCCGGCCTCGCCGCAGCTCACGCTCGCACCGCCCTGCCAGGCACCCGGCAGGTCCTCCGTGCCGGCGGCCGAGCAGTCGCCGTCCACCGCCCCCGCCCGGGCCGCCGCGTCCGCGGCGTTCCCGGCGAGCGAGAACGTGTAGCCGAGCAGCGCGGCCTGCCACAGCAGGACGAGCGTCGCGAGAATGACGGGGACCGTGCCCGTGAACTCGATCGCGGCCTGCCCCCGGTCGCCGCGCATCCGCGCCACCACCGATGCCCGACCCCGGTCATCGCGGGACCGCGCCACCACGGGCGCCTCACCCCGTTCGCCACGCCACCATGTCATCGCGCATGTCGCCGTCACTGTCGCTGGAGATCTCATCGCTCGACGTGCCCCCTCACCGCAGTCACCTCGACCGTGCCCGCCGGACACCGATCGATCCCCTGTCGCCGCGCAACCTGCCCTGTTTCTGGTCACCTGCCGGAGCGCGTACGAGGCCGAGTTCGCCCGCCAGCCCCCACACGGCCTGCTTGACGGTCGACCGGGACTCCAGGTCCTGCATCCGCCCGGCGTCGACGACGGGCTGGAGCTCCTTGAAGTTCGCGGGTACGGCGATCCGCGAGACCCGGGTGCCGGTGATCTTCTCGATCAGCGGGGGCTGGATCTCGGTGCCGCGCGTGTGCCGGTTCACCACGGCGACCGTCTCCTCCGCCTTGCGGATCTGGAGCCGGTCCCACATGCGCACCATGCGCTTGGCCGCGCGGACGGCGACCACGTCCGGGGTGGTCACCAGCAGCGTGATGTCGGCCATCTCGATGGCGGCCGCGTTGGCGCTGTTCATCTGGGTGCCGCAGTCGATGATCACGACCTCGTGGCGGTTGCGCAGCGCGCTGACGATCTGGCGCACGGCCCGGTCGTTGACCTCCTCGCCTCGTTCGCCTTCGGCGGGGGCGAGCAGCAGCCCCATCCCGGTCTGGTGGGCGAACAGCGCGTCCTGGAGGACGCGCGGGGATATGTCCTGGATCCCGGCGAGGTCGACGATCGAGCGGCGGAACTGCACATCGAGGTACGAGGCGATGTCCCCGGCCTGGAGGTCGAGGTCGGCGAGAGCCACCGGACGGCCCGACGCCTGGGCAGCGAGGGCGAGTTGAACCGCGATGACGGTGGTGCCCACACCGCCCTTGGCGCCGCTGACGGTGACCACCGTGCCGCCGGGCCCGCTGAACACGTCCCCGCCGTGGCCGAGATGGCGCCGTACGCCGACGGACCAGCCGGCGGCGGCCTGGACCCGCTGGGCCAGTTCCTCGTACGACAGCGGCAGTCCGACCAGTCCGCGGGCGCCGGAGTCCATGGCGGCCGAGTAGAGGACCGGACTCGCGTCGCCCGACACCAGGACCACGCCGACCGCGGGGAAGCGCAGAGCCACTTCACGGATCAGCTCCAGTGCGGGGACCGGTCCGATGCGCTCGTGGACCAGCACGACCTCGGGCAGTTCGTCGAGCGACTCGGACGCCAGCCGGGCCAGCATGTCGAGCAGCGAGGTCGAGTCGGCGACCGGCGCGGCCGGCTCCGCGTCGGGGAGCTGGCTCAGCAGGGTGGTGATGGACCGGGCCGCATCGGGTTCGCCGACGGCCGGGAGGATGCGTGTGGTCATACAGCCCTCACCTGTTCTTGTCTTCGTCGAGGGTGTAGGTGCTGTCTCCGGGGCGCAATGTGGCCGGGCTCCCCTTGGCGAGAAGCGCGAGGCGCACATGCTCGGCGAAGGACTCGGCGTACGCGACGCGCTGGGCGTCGGTGGTGTTGAGCGCGAAGGTGATCGGCACGGCCTCGCGCGGGCCGCTGGAGCGCTTGTCGTCCTTGGGTTCGAGCGGCGTGAGCCGGCCGACGTCGATCACCTTGGCGTTGGGGACGATGATCCGGGACTGGTCCGGGTCGCCTTCGTCCTTACCGGCGAAGGTCGCGAAGATGTTGACCAGATCCCCCGGGGTGATCTTTCCGGCCACTCCGGTGGCGGCATCGATCATGATCGCGATCTCCTGCTCACCGGAGGCGAGCACCGGCCGCTTGACGATCATGTCGTCCTGGAGCAGCGACCCCTTGCGCAGCTGCGTCACGGCGATCTTTCCGTTCACCACGGACAGGTCCGTCACCGCGCTGTCGGAGAGCCAGCGACGGGGCATCGAGATCTTCTCGAACTGGTTGCGCCGCAAAGGCGTATAGGGAGAGACATCGGCCTTGAGCCGGTAGGCGGAAACCTCGGGACCGACCTTCGAATTCACGTCGCCGATCACGGAAATCACGCCGGCGAACGCCGCGAGGGCGCACAGCACCGAGAGGAGCAGAAGTATGATGCCGCGGCGTTGGCGTGAATTCATGGGCTGGACAACCTCGTTCGCAGACGTGGACTGGCGGAGCGGACAGAGCGAGAAGTGCGGTGGGGGACGCGCTTTCGGCAGGCCGTTCGATACGGACGGCCCGGCCGGCCGTTCACGGTCCGTGGTACGAGGACGTTCCCCGGCTCAGCGCTCGGGGCTCGTGCGTGCGGTTCTCGGCCGCCGCGAGCGGTGCGGAACAGAAGCCGCAGCGGTCACCGATGAGTTCGATTCCGCACCAGGTGCACACCTCTCGCCGTACGGATGAAACCAGCTGGTAGAGAACGGAGATGTCGGGTAGGAAGGCCGCGAATTCGATCAGCCGGCCCGTGCCCCACCAGACCGGCGAGTCGGCGGGCAGCCGGGCCTCCTCCAGGCTCTGCGTCTGCCATGCCGGGGCCAGGGTCGCGGTCACCCAGTCGGACTGGAGCTGCCCCGTGGCCACCGCGAGCCGGGTGACGAACTCGGGGCCGGAGAGCAGGCCGGTGCCGATCCTGATCAGCTCGGGGTCGGGATTGGCGAGGACGCCGAACTGCGAACCCGGAACCCATGATTTCGCATGGGATTTGAGGCTCACCGGCACCCGGTCGAGCCGGGTGACGGAATTGAGCAGCGCTCCGGCATAGATGTAGTGGGAGAGCAGCCGGGCCGCGGACGCGACGATTCCGGCGCTGAAGTCGCAGATCGACAACTGCCTCAGTTGACGCACCAGGACGGCGGTCGCCAGGGGTGGAAGATCCACTTTCAGGAGCGCGATGCGACTGCTCTCCAGTACGGATCGGACCGTGTGCAGCCTGCGTTCGTGGGCGAGCGGAATCGAGGCCGGATAGAGGGCGATCACATAGCCGTGCTGTTCCAGCAGAACCGTCATGTCGGAGAGGGCGGCATCCAGCGGCTGAACGTCCGGCGCCTGCAGCAGAGCCGCCGTGGGCGTGTGGTGGTCCATCGGCGGTAGCACCAGATCTGCGCTGGTGACAGCTATTGCGGTCGGCACGCTGGTTCCCCGTTCAGCTCCGGCCGCCGGGGGACCCGTGACCGCAGTTACCTACTGCTCATCGCTCCTGCCTCAGCACTTTATCCACGAGTTCGGAGGCAGAGAACACCTTTCAGAACCGAGAGCCTCAACTCGCGCACTCTCCGCACAGGCCAAACCGGACGTAGAGGTCAGGAGTTGACTCCCGTCACGCGTGAGTGAATACGGAATGCCGAACGCGCGGTCGAATCAGCGAGCGCGGACACCATGGGCCCCCATGGCGGGAAAGCAGGGCGGACACCCTCCACCTTTGGCTGAAAACCGACGAAGGGCGTCCGTATACGAATCGGTGTCAGAGGTCTTGACAACCCTATTGGTCTGGACCAGTTTGTACGCCCAGCGGTGGCCACCGTTCCGAGACCCCCTCCACACCCCCAACTCCCCCACCGGAGGCTGCAAAGTGGACCGCACCACACGCTCGCGGAGATGGCTCGGCGGAGCCCTGGCGCTCGCCGTCGGAGCCGGTATCTCCATCGTGGGCAGCACAGGCACCGCTCAGGCGGCCGACATCAACGTCGCCAAGAACGCCGGCTTCGAGTCCGGGCTCTCCAACTGGACCTGTTCCGGCGGCAGTGGCGCGAACACCTCCTCCCCCGTCCGCACCGGCTCCTCCGCGCTGAAGGCGACACCGGCCGGCCAGGACAACGCCAAGTGCACCCAGACCGTCTCCGTGAAGCCCAACTCGACCTACACCCTGGCCGCATGGGTGCAGGGCGGGTACGCCTACCTCGGCGCGACCGGAACCGGGACCACCGACGTCTCCACCTGGACGCCCGGCAGCAGCAGTTGGACCCAGCTGTCGACCAGCTTCCGCACCGGCGCGAGCACCACCTCGGTGACCGTCTACACGCACGGGTGGTACGGCCAGGCCGCGTACGTCGCGGACGACGTCAATGTCTTCGGTCCCGACGGAGGCGGCGGCACGGACCCCGAGCCCGGCATCCCCTCCGCACCGGCCGGGGTGTCGGTCGGCTCGGTGACCTCGTCCTCCGTCTCCCTGAACTGGGGCGCGGTGTCGGGCGCGGCGGGCTACAACGTCTACCGCGACGGGACCAGGGTCCAGTCGGCGAGCGGCACCTCGGCGACGGTCTCCGGGCTCGCCGCGAACACCTCGTACCAGTTCCAGGTGACGGCGACGAACTCCGCGGGCGAGTCCCCGAAGTCGGCGGCGGTCACCGGCAGGACGAGCCAGGGCACCGGCAACCCGGGCAACCCGGCCGTGCCGAAGCACGCCCTGACCGGCTACTGGCAGAACTTCAACAACGGCGCGACCGTGCAGAAGCTCCGCGACGTGCAGTCCCAGTACGACATCATCGCCGTCTCCTTCGCGGACTCCACCGCCACACCGGGCCAGATCGTCTTCAACCTCGACCCGGCGGTCGGCTACGCCTCGGTCGCCGACTTCAAGGCCGACGTCGCGGCGAAGAAGGCCGCGGGCAAGTCGGTGATCATCTCGGTCGGCGGCGAGAAGGGGAACGTCACCGTCAACAGTGACGCCTCCGCCACCGCCTTCGCCAACAGCGCCTACGCACTGATGCAGGAGTACGGCTTCAGCGGCGTCGACATCGACCTGGAGCACGGCATCAACTCCACCTATCTGACGAAGGCGCTGCGCCAGCTGTCGCAGAAGGCGGGGACCTCACTGGTGCTGACGATGGCGCCGCAGACCATCGACATGCAGAACACCGGCTCGGAGTACTTCAAGACCGCGCTGGCCGTGAAGGACATCCTCACGGTCGTCAACATGCAGTACTACAACAGCGGTTCGATGCTCGGCTGCGACGGCAAGGTCTACTCGCAGGGCTCCGTGGACTTCCTCACGGCGCTTGCCTGCATCCAGCTGGAGAACGGCCTCGACCCCTCCCAGGTGGGTCTGGGTGTGCCGGCCTCCACGCGGGGCGCGGGCAGCGGCTATGTCGACCCGTCGATCGTGAGGAACGCGCTGGACTGCCTCGCCCGCGGCACGAACTGCGGTTCCTTCAAGCCCTCGAAGACCTACCCGGGTCTGCGGGGCGCGATGACCTGGTCCACGAACTGGGACGCGACGGCCGGCAACGCCTGGTCGAACGCGGTGGGCCCGCACGTGCACGGCCTGCCGTAGCCCCCGGCCGATGACAGGGCCCGTCCCCGCCGCTCTCCCGGCGGGGACGGGCCCTGTCCGTGTCCGGCCTCTCCGGAAGCGACGGGAGGGTCAGAAGAAGTCGGCCCACGGCTGGTCGACGATCTGCTTGGTCGCCAGCACCAGGAACAGCAGTCCGGAGACCACCAGCATCGAGTTGCTGAGCTTGCCGTTGCGCCATTCCCGCGGAGTACGGGCGGAGTTGAGCAGCCACACCAGGGTCAGGGCCAGGAACGGCATGAAGGCCGCGCCGAGGACGCCGTAGATGATCACCAGACGGAACGGCTGGCCCTGGAAGAGCAGCACCATCGGCGGGAAGGTCAGCCACAGCAGATAGAGCCGGAACGGCAGCGACCGCTCGCGCGCCCCGGAGGCCACTTCCTCGCCCGTGACCCCGCCGGCGTCGGCGCGGTCCTTGCGGTAGCGCGCGACGAAGTCGGCGAACATCAGGCTCACGCCGTGCCAGACACCGATGAGCGAGGTGAACGACGTGGCGAAGAAGCCGATGAGGAAGAACGTGGCGGTGGCCTGGCCGTACTCCTTCTCCAGGATGTCGCCGAGCTGGATCAGCCCCTTGTCGCCGCTCGCGATGGCCACGTTGGCCGAATGCAGCAGCTCGGCGCCGACGAAGAGCATCGCGACCACGAAGATGCCGGTGGTGATGTACGCGACGCGGTTGTCGAGCCGCATCACCTTCATCCAGCCGGTGTTGGTCCAGCCCTTGGCGTTGACCCAGTAGCCGTACGCGGCGATCGTGATCGTGCCGCCGACGCCGCCGATGAGGCCCAGGGTGTTGAGGATCGAGTCCTTCTCGTCCGGCAGGACGGGCAGCAGACCGGCGAAGGCGTCGCCGAGGTTCGGGGTGACACGGATCGCCAGATAGACGGTGACCACGAACATCACGCCCACGAGAACGGTCATGACCTTCTCGAAGACGCTGTACTTGTTGAACCAGACGAAGACCAGACCGACGACACCCGTGAGAATGGACCACCATTCGAGGTCCATCACGCCCGGGAACAGCGCCTGGAGGGGAAGGCCGCTGGAGGACATGGCGGCCGCGCCGTAGACGAAGCCCCAGATCACCACGTAGACGACGAAGAACCAGGTGGTCCAGCGGCCGAGGTCGGCCCAGCCGTCGAAGAGCGTGCGCCCGGTGGACAGATGCCAGCGGCCGGCCGCCTCCGCGAGCGAGATCTTGACCACGCAGCCGAGAACGGCGGCCCACAGAAGCGTGTAGCCGAAGTTGCTGCCGGCGATGAGCGTGGCGACGAGGTCGCCGGCGCCGACACCGGTCGCCGCCACGACGATGCCGGGGCCGATGTACTTCCAACTGGACTTGCGGGGTCGGGACACGGACTCGTCGGTGCTGCTCTCGGTGGTGCCTGACATGTGCGGGCCGCCTTCTCACTCGTACCGGCGTGTGGCTCAGGTCACGTAAGCGGTGGAGGAGTGATCGCGCAAGGGGTCCGTACGAATCGGGGACGGGATGGCCGAAGGTTCCCTCTTGACCGGGTCATGCCAGAGTCGCACCATGTGCGCACACACCCGCACGACGTGTCGCACCTGCGCAACCCCCCACCTCCACACCCAGGAGACAGCATGCGACTTCGCATACGCGGCAGCGGCCGGAGGACGGTCACGTTCGCCGCCCTGCTGGCACTCGCGGTGGCAGCACCGCTCACCGCCAACGCCGCGCCCCCGGACGATTCCCGGACCCCTGCGACCACTCCCGCGGCCGCCGCGGAGGAACGGACCCTTCAGTACGAGATCAAGGGCGCGGCCGGTGTCGCGGCCCGCACCGCGATCGCCGCCACCGGCGTCTCGATCGACGAGGCCGACGCCCGCTCGGCCGTCGTGAGCGCGAACGACGCCCAGGCGAAACGGCTTCGCGCGCTCGGCTACGAACTGACGGCGCTGCCCGGCCCGCCGGCCCGTACCGGTGGCGCGGCCGTGGAGCCGTTCGACTTCCCGTCGGCCGACTCGCGCTATCACAACTACGCCGAGATGACCGCGGAGATCGACCAGCGCATCGCCGCCCACCCGGCCATCATGAGCAAGCGGGTCATCGGCAAGAGCTACCAGGGCCGGGACATCGTCGCCGTCAAGATCAGCGACAACGTCGCGACCGACGAGGCCGAGCCCGAGGTGCTCTTCACCCACCACCAGCACGCGCGTGAGCATCTGACGGTGGAGATGGCGCTGTATCTGCTGCGCGAACTCGGGGACGACTACGGCACCGACTCACGGGTCACCAACGCCGTCAACGGCCGGGAGATCTGGATCATCCCTGACGTCAACCCGGACGGCGGCGAGTACGACATCGCCTCCGGCTCGTACCGCAGCTGGCGCAAGAACCGGCAGCCCAACACCGGGTCGTCGGCCGTCGGCACCGACCTCAACCGCAACTGGAACTTCAAGTGGGGCTGCTGCAACGGCTCGTCGGGCTCCCCGAGCTCCGAGACCTACCGCGGCCGCGCCGCCGAGTCCGGCCCCGAGGTCAAGGTCGTGGCCGACTTCGCCCGCAGCCGCGTGGTCGGCGGCAAGCAGCAGATCAGGACCGGCATCGACTTCCACACGTACAGCGAACTGGTGCTGTGGCCCTACGGGTACACCACCGCGGACACCGCGCCGGGGCTGACGAAGGACGACCGTGACGCGTTCGCCGCGGTCGGCAGGAAGATGGCCGCCAGCAACGGCTACACCCCTGAGCAGTCGAGCGACCTCTACATCACGGACGGCTCGATCGACGACTGGCTGTGGGGCAACCAGAAGATCTTCGCGTACACCTTCGAGATGTACCCGACGGGCTTCGGCGGCGGCGGCTTCTACCCGCCCGACGAGGTGATCGAGCGCGAGACCAGCCGCAACCGGGACGCCGTGCTGCAACTGCTGGAGAACTCGGACTGCATGTACCGCTCGATCGGCAAGGAACAGCAGTACTGCGCGAGCTGACCTGCGCGGGCACGGGGGAGGCGCCCGGGACGGATACCGTCCCGGGCGCCTTCGTCCGTGGGCACCCCCGTACAGACGCTCCTAGACGACGAGACTGAGCGCCGCCGCGACCGCGAAGCCCGCGACCGACAGCACCGACTCCAGCACCGTCCACGACTTCAGGGTGTCGCGCTCGGAGATGCCGAAGTACTTGGAGACGATCCAGAAGCCGCCGTCGTTGACGTGCGAGGCGAAGATCGAACCGGCCGAGATGGCCATGATGACCAGGGCCAGGAAGGCCTGCGAGTGACCGCCGTTCTCCACCAGCGGCAGCACGATGCCGGCCGTGGTGACGATCGCGACGGTCGCCGAACCCTGCGCCACCCGCAGCACCAGCGAGATCAGATAGGCGAGGACGATGACCGGCAGGCCGACGTCGTTGAAGGTGTCGGAGAGCGCCTGGGCCACGCCGCTGGCCTTGAGGACGGCGCCGAACACACCGCCCGCGCCGACGACGAGCAGGATGTTGCCGACCGGCTTGAGCGACGAGGTCGACACCTGCTCCAGGGACTTGCGGGACCAGCCGCGCCGGATGCCGAGCAGGTAGTAGGCGAGGAACAGTGCGATGGTCAGCGCGACGAACGGGTTGCCGAAGAACTCGACGACCGACCGGAGCGTGGACTCGTCCAGCGCGATGGAGGAGAACGTCGCCGCCAGGATCAGCACCAGGGGCGTACCGATGATGAGCAGCACGGTGGCGAGCGACACGGGCGCCTCGGTGGCGCCGTCGCCCAGCCGGTCCTTGCGCTCGGCGGCTATCGCGGCCTTGGCGTCCTCGGCGGCCTCCAGCATGTCCTGCGGCACCTCGACGAACAGCCGCTTGCCGATCCACGCCGCGTACGCCCAGGCGGCGAGGACCGCGGGTATGCCGACCACGAGGCCCATCAGGATGACCCAGCCCAGCGAGACCTTGAACAGACCGGCGGCGGCGACCGGGCCGGGGTGCGGCGGGAGGAAGGCGTGGGTCATCGACAGGCCGGCCAGCAGCGGCATCGCGTAGAGGATGATCGACTTGCCGGAGCGCTTGGCCGCCGCGTAGACGATCGGCGCGAGGACGAAGATGCCGACGTCGAAGAAGACCGGGATACCGAAGATCAGACCGGTCAGTCCCATGGCCAGCGGCGCGCGCTTCTCGCCGAACAGGCCCAGCAGACGCGAGCTCAACACCTCGGCTCCGCCGGACACTTCGAGTATCGCGCCCAGCATGGTGCCGAGTCCGATGATGATCGCGACATGGCCGAGGATGCCGCCCATACCGGTCTCGATGACGGAGACGGCCGCGGACTTCTGGACGGTGCCGAAGAGTTCGGTCACGGAGAGGCCTGCGGCGAGGCCCACGGCTATGGAGACGGCGAGCAGCGCGACGAACGGCTGGAGCCTCATCTTGATGATCAGCACGAGGAGAAGCGCGATACCGAGGGCGGCGACGGTCAGCAGACCGGCGGTGCCGTCGATGAGGTGGAGCAGTCCACCGGTGTGCGGCGGGGCCGGTGGCGGTGCGTCAGCGGCGAGGAGCATGGGGGAACCTGTCGTTCGAGGTGTTTTCGGGTAGGGGGGACCGCGGCACGGCGCCCCGGGGACGGGCGCCGGGCCGTGCGGAGTGGGGTGGGGGGTGTGGTCGGGCAAGGTCAGCGGATGATCAGCCGAGAACCGCCAGCGCGTCGATCTCGATGAGGAGCCCGGCGGGCAGTCCGACGTAGACCGTGGTGCGCGCGGAGGCGGGAGCCTTCAGGTTCTGCTCCGCGAAGTACGCGTTGTAGATCTCGTTCATCTCGGCGAAGTGGCCGACGTCGGTGAGGTAGACGCGCATCATCATCACGTCGTCCCAGCTCGCACCGCCCTCTTCGAGGACCGCCTTGACGTTGGCGAGCGTCTGGAGGGTCTGCTCGCGCAGCGTGGGGCCCGCGGGGGTGGGGGCCTGGCCCTCGACGGCCGGGAGGAATCCGACCTGCCCGGCGACCTGAAGGATGTTGCCCTTCTTGACGCCGTGGGAGAACTTGGCGGGCGGCTCGGTGTGGGTGGCGGGGGTGATCGCGGTCTTCTCGGTCATGGAGCTTCCTTCGGGCGGTGTCGTGCAGAGGTGGGTCGTACCGGCGGTGTGCTCGGTCGTACTCGATGTATCGGTCGTACGCGGTCGAGCTCGATGTTCGGCCGTCATCAGTGCGGAGTCACGGAACCGGAGTACTCCCGGCTGATGGCGTCGGCGGTGCGGCGCACCAGCGGGAGCAGGGTGAGGAGTTCCTCGCCGGTGACGACGACGTTCGGCGCGGACACCGACATCGCGGCGACGACCCGGCCGTCGGCGCCCCGGATGGGTGCGCCGATGCAGTTGATGGACTCCTCGTGGCCGCCGAGGTCGGTGGCCCATCCCTGTTCGCGTACGACGGTGAGTTCTCTGAGGAACGCACCGGCGTTCGGCGTCGAACGGGATGTGTACATGGGGTAGTCGAGCTTCTCGGCGACCGCGCGCCGTTCGGGCTCGGGCAGATCGGCGAGGAGCAGCTTCGCCACGGCCGCGACGGTGATCGCGACGGGCTTGCCGATCCGCGAGTACATCCGTACGGGGTAGCGGCTCTCGACCTTGTCGATGTAGAGGACTTCGCTCTCCTCGTACACGGCGAGATGGATGGTGTGCCCGATCTGCTCATTGAGGGTCACGAGATGGGGGTGGGCGATCTCGCGTACGTCGAGGTTCTCGACGGCCTCCTGCGCGAGGGCGAACAGCCGGGCCCCGAGCCGGTAGCGCTGGTCCTGCTGGCGGTAGACCAGTCCGTGCTCGTGGAGCGTACGCAGCAGCCGCAGCGCGGTGGACTTGTGAACGCCGAGGCGTTCGGCGACCTGTCCGAGGTCGGCGGGTCCCTGGGCGAGCAGCGGAAGGATGCTCAGCGCGCGGTCGACGGTCTGGCTCATGACGTACGTACCTCCTCATCCACGGCTGAGGTCCAGCCGGGGCCGAGTCGAAGTCTCCCCCAGGCCGCGTCGTCCAGTTCCGCGAGGCGGTCGGCGTGTGCGGTGGAGGGCGGGGTGCCGAGGTCACCGGGGACGGTCAGGGCGGCGGCGGCCATGAGGTGTCCGTGCCGCAGCCGGTCCCGCAGCGGGAGTTCGCGCAGCGTCCCGGAGAGGAAGCCGGCCGCGAAGGCGTCGCCGGCCCCGACCGGGGCGACGACGTCGACACGGGGGGCGGGGGCGAAGACCGCGCCCGGCGCGGCGTCCTCGGGCCCCTCGGCCGTCTCGGGCACGGGTCCGGTGTAGGCGGTGGCGCCCCGGGCGCCGTGCTTCACGACGACGACACCGGGCTCCGGGAGCGCCTCGCGGATAGCCGCCCCGCCGTGCAGTCCCCACGCGTCCGCCGCTTCGTCCTCGCCGACGAAGACGAGGTCGGCTCCGCGGGCCAGCTCCAGCAGCACCTCCGGTCCCGAGGCGTCGCGCCACAGCCCCGGCCGGTGGTTGACGTCGAAGGAGACCAGCGGCCGCCCCTCGCGCCGTTCGGTGAGTTCGAGCATCAGCGCCAGGCAGTCGGCGGAGAGGGCGGCGGTGATGCCGGACAGGTGCAGGACCCGCGCGCCGGTGAGTTCCGCGTACGGAAGGGTCATCGGGGCCATCGCCGACGCCGCCGAACCGGCGCGGTAGTAGGCGACTTCGTGCGCGTCGGTGGACCGGTCGGTCGCGGTGCGGAAGTAGATGCCGGTGGGCCGGTCCGGATCACGGCCGACGGCCGAGGTGTCGACCCCGTACGCACCGATCGCCTCGATGAGGTGGTCGCCGAACCCGTCGGCGCCGACCCGGCTGACCCACTTCACCCGGTGCCCGGCCGCGGCGAGGGCGCAGGCCACATTGGACTCGGCACCGCCGATGGTGCGGGCGAAGGAGGGGACGTCGGCGAGGCGCCCGGGCCGTGACGGCATGAACGTGACCATGGACTCGCCGAGGCAGATCACCTCGGTCGGGTCCGCGGCTGCGGTGCCGGTCACGCTGCTCACCCTGGGGCCTCCTCGCGGGTTCTGGGGCAGCCGGATCCATTGACCCGGCGTTGCGCCGGATGTTAGACACCATTGAGCGTTATACGCAATGACTGTTGCAGATGTTGCAATGAGACCTTTCGAGGAGGCTCCCATGGCCGCCGACCGGCCCACCGACGCACGCGGGAACGAGCGCGTGGAGCAGCTCGGTGACGAGCGTGTCGACCACCGCTTCAAGGCGCTCCCGCCGGACGCGGAGGGCCTCACGGTCGCCCAACTCGCCGCCGAGCGGCGCAACCTCTTCGACGGCGGCTTCACCACGCCCGTGCTCGCCCTGTCCGCCGAGTCGGTCGAGCACAACCTCGCCCTCCTCGAGACGTACGCCGAGCGCCACGGTCTGGCCTTCGCCCCGCACGGCAAGACCTCCATGGCGCCGCAGCTCTTCGTGCGCCAACTGGAGCGCGGCGCGTGGGGCATCACCGCCGCCGTTCCCCACCAGGTCCGCGTCTACCGCGCCCACGGCATCCGGCGGATCTTCCTCGCCAACGAGGTCGTCGACGCCGTCGCCCTGCGCTGGCTGGCCGGCGAGCTGGATGCCGACCCCGACTTCCGCTTCGTCTGTTATGTCGACTCGGTGCGCGGCGCCGAGCTGATGGACGAGGCCCTGCGGGACGCCGGGGCCTCCCGCCCGCTCGATGTCGTCGTCGAACTCGGCGCCGGCGACGGCGCCCGCACCGGCGCCCGCACCGAGGCCGACTGCGCCGCGATCGCCGACGCCGTCGCCGCCGCCCCCACACTGCGCCTCGTCGGAGTCGCGGGGTACGAGGGAGAGGTGCCGCAGGCCGACGGCGACCGGGTCCGCGCATGGCTCCGCCGGCTGATCGCGCTCGCCACGGACTTCGACAAGGCGGGACGCTTCGCGGCCACCGACGAGATCGTCATCAGCGCGGGCGGCAGCGCCTGGTTCGACGCGGTGGCCGACGTGTTCGCCGAGATCCCCGAACTCTCGCTGCCGGTCTGCAAGTTGTTGCGGTCCGGCGCGTACGTCTCGCACGACGACGGCCACTACCGCCACCTCACCCCGTTCAACCGCGTCCCCGACGAGGGAACCCTCCAGCCCGCCTTCCGCCTCTGGGCCCAGGTCGTCTCCCGCCCGAGCGGCGAGCAGGCCTTCGTCAACGCGGGCAAGCGGGACGCCGCCTACGACCTCGACCTCCCCGAGGCGCAGGTCGTCCGGGACGGCCGCACCGGCGAGATCCGCCCGGCCACCGGCATCACCGTCAGCGGCCTGTCCGACCAGCACGGCTGGGTGCGCACCGCGCCGGAGACCGAACTGGAGGTCGGCGACTGGATCGGCATGGGTCTGTCCCACCCGTGCACCTCGTTCGACAAGTGGCAGCTGATCCCGCTGGTCGAGGCCGACGGCACGGTCACCGACTACATCCGCACCTTCTTCTGAGAGGCGGTCGTCCCATGGACCTCGTCATCCGCGACGCCCGTGTCATCGACGGCTCCGGCGCCCCCTCCTACCGTGCGGACGTCACCGTCGACGGCGGCCGCATCGCCGCGATCCACCGCGAGGGCGACGGCCCCCGCCCGACCGCGGCACGCACCGTGGACGCGGCCGGACTCGCCCTGTCCCCCGGCTTCATCGACATGCACGCGCACAGCGACCTCGCCCTGCTGCGCGACCCCGCGCACGAGGCGAAGGCCGCGCAGGGCGTGACGCTCGAAGTACTCGGACAGGACGGCCTGTCGTACGCCCCCGTCGACGACCGCACGCTCGACGCGGTCCGCCAGGCGATCACCGGCTGGAACGGCGGCGGCCGCTCCGACACCTCCGTCGACTTCGACTGGCGCACGGTCGGCGAGTACCTGGACCGCCTCGACCGGGGCGTCGCGGTCAACGCCGCGTATCTGATCCCGCAGGGCACCGTGCGGATGTACGCGGTGGGCTGGGACGACCGCCCGGCGACCGGGGCCGAGCTGGACCATATGAAGCGCCTGGTGGCCGAGGGCCTGGAACAGGGCGCGGTGGGCATGTCCTCCGGTCTGACCTACACGCCGGGTATGTACGCGAAGGACGCCGAACTGACCGAGCTGTGCCGGGTGGTGGCCCGCTACGACGGCTACTACTGCCCGCACCACCGCTCCTACGGCGCCGGCGCCCTCCAGGCGTACGAGGAGATGGTCGAGGTCACCCGGGACGCCGGCTGCGCACTCCATCTCGCCCACGCCACCATGAACTTCGGGGTGAACAAGGGCAGGGCCCCCGATCTCCTCGCCCTGCTCGACAAGGCGCTCGACGAGGGGGCGGACATCTCCCTCGACACCTACCCCTACACCCCCGGCTGCACCACGCTCGTCGCCGTGCTGCCCAGTTGGGCGAGCGAGGGCGGTCCGGACGCGGTGCTCGCCCGCCTCCGGGACGAGGCAGCGGCCGAGAGAATCCGCCACCATCTGGAGGAGATCGGTTCGGACGGCTGCCACGGCGTGCCGATCGAGTGGGACACCATCGAGATCTCGGGCGTCTCGGACCCGGCGCTCGCCTCCCATGTCGGCCGGACCATCGACCAGACCGCGCGGGCGCGGGGCGAGGCCCCCTGGACCACCGCCCGCCGGCTGCTGATCGAGGACGGGCTCGGCTCGACGATCCTCCAGCACGTCGGACACGAGGAGAACGTCCGGGCGATCATGCGCCACCGGGTCCACACGGGCGGCAGCGACGGCATCCTCCAGGGCGCCAAGCCCCACCCGCGCGCCTATGGCACCTTCCCGCACTATCTCGGCCGCTACGCCCGGGAGCTCGGCATCCTCTCCCTGGAGGAGACGGTCGCCCACCTCACCTCACGCCCGGCGGCCCGGCTGCGGCTGCCGGACCGGGGCCTGGTGCGCGAGGGCTACCGCGCCGATCTGGTGCTGTTCGACCCGGAGACGGTCGCCGCGGGCTCCACCTTCGAGGAGCCGCGCACCCTGCCGACCGGCATCCCGCACGTCCTGATCGACGGCCGGTTCGTCATCGAGGACGGCGTACGGACGGATGTACTGGCGGGCCGTTCGGTACGCAGGACACCGCGCGCCTGACAGCCCGCGGACAGGCGTCCCGCCGTCCCGGCCGGGCGGTTCAGTGCACGCCCTGCGGCCGGAACTGGATGCTGATGCGCGGCCCCGCGGCGCGTGTCGTCTTCGGCACGGCGTGCTCCCAGGTCCGCTGGCAGGACCCGCCCATCACGATGAGGTCGCCGTGTCCGAGCGCCCGGCGCACGGACGGGCTCCCGCCCCGGCGGGGGCGCAGCAGCAGATCGCGGGGCGCGCCGACCGAGAGGATGGCGACCATGGTGTCCTGCCGGGACGCCCGCCCTCCGGTGTCGCCGTGCCACGCCACGCTGTCCCGGCCGTCGCGGTAGTAGCACAGCCCCGCCGTGGTGAAGGGCTCACCGAGTTCCTCGGCGTAGTGCGCGTCGAGGGCGTCGCGGGCCTCGTCCAGCACGGGGTGCGGCAGCGGGTCGCTCTCCCGGTAGTGGGCCAGCAGCCGGGGCACGGCCACCTCGCGCTCGTACATCTGCCGCCGTTCGGCGCGCCAGGGAACACCGGAGCGGAGCTCCTCGAAGAGGGCGTCCGCCCCGTGGAGCCAGCCGGGCAGGACGTCGATCCAGGCGCCGTCGCCGAGCACGGTCCGCCGGACGCCGTCCAGCGGACCGAGTCGGATCTCGTCGGTCTGGTCGAAGAGCGAGCCCTGGAGATGTGCGGCCATGCTTCCAGGGTACCCATAAAACCGAACAAGCGATCGAATAGCTGGGTCAGCGGGGAAGGATCTTGCCGGCGGCGTCGGCGACGGGCGCGAGGACACCGCCGGGCGGGGGCTTGATGAGGTTGCGGTCGATCTCGTTCGAGGCACCCGCCCTGCCGCCCGGGTCCGGAGCGGCGGCGTGGGCGGTCCCGAAGGACGTGACGGCGAGGGCGCATGCGGCGGCCGCGGCAGCGGCGGCGTACTTGTGGCTGATCACGCCCGGTGCAACGGCCGGACCACGCGACGGGTCACGGGTCCGGCCGCCGTCCACCCCTACGACCGGGGCAGCGTGCGCCCCGGGCCAGGACCTACGGCTTGGGCAGCGTGCAGCCCGGCCGGCCGAGATCGATCTTGTTGTCCAGGCCGACGCACGGGACTATCTGGTACGTCTGCTGGCCGTAGTTGATGCCCCGGCGCACGGTGACGTTGCCGCTCTCGTCCACCTCACAGGGGTTGTTGTCCGTGCACCGCCCACCGGACTCGTTGCCGGTGTTGTTGACGGCGACGACCTTCCCGGTGGCGTTGTCGACGACCGGTGAGCCCGAGGTGCCACCGATGGTGTTGCAGCTGGAGGTGTAGCGGACCGAGTCCTTCCAGGTCCACTCGCCCTCCTTCAGCCGGTAGGCGAAGCCGTCGATCGAGCAGCTGTAGATGCGCTTCCAGTACCCGGAGACGACCTTGATGGCCGTGCCCTTGACCGGGTGGGCCGCGTTCACCTCCAGCGCTTTGATGCCGTAGCTGCTCTCGATCTGCGCATAGGTGCGGGTGAGCTGGTAGAGCGAGACGTCGGTGTCCGTCATCGTCGCGTACGCGATCTTGCTCGCGCGCAGCGTCGCGACTCTGCTGCCCGCCGAGTTGAGCAGGCTGAAGCCGCGACTGGACGGCTGGTCGACGATGACCTCGCCCGCGGCCGGGAAGCCGCTCTCGATGCAGTGTCCGTTGGAGAGTACGAGGGCGGGGTCGTCGGGCTCGGAGGCCGGCATGCGCACCACCGATCCCGAGCAGTTGCTGAGCGCCACCGTCCCGGCGAAATCGACGGCTTTGACGTCGGCCGGGGCCTTGGCGCGGGGTTCGGCGCTCGTGGCGGCGGGCGCCGCGTCCGGTGCGGCGACCGCGACGGCGGGTGCCGCGCCCGCCCCGAGGAGTGTCAGAGCGAGAAAAGCGCCGACGAGAGGCTTCTTCATGTGGGGGTCCCCTCTTGCGACTTCTGTGACCGAAGGAGTTCCTTCGGTTTGTCATGCGCATTGTTGGGGTCCCGCTCCAAGCCGACAAGGGACGGAATCCGGTCAGCCGCATCTCACGACAACTTCGGTTGCCACCGTTACCCCCTCCGGGTCGGCGCGTTGAAGGAACGTGAAGGCCACACGATGTGGTCTGGCTCTCATCTGCAAGGAGAACTGATGTCGCGTATCGCGAAGGCTGTGGCCGTCGTCGCCGGATCGGGCGCCATCCTGGCCGGCGGTGCCGGTCTGGCCGCCGCCGACGCCGGAGCGGAGGGCGCCGCCGCCCACTCCCCCGGTGTCGCCTCGGGCAACGTCATCCAGGCGCCTGTGAACATCCCGGTCAACGTCTGCGGCAACACCGTCAACGTGATCGCGCTGCTGAACCCGGCGTTCGGCAACCAGTGCGTGAACAACGGCGGGCACGACAAGGACGAGGCCTACGGCGGCTGAGCCCACCCCCCACAGCACCGAGGCCTCTCCCTTCCGGTCGGAAGGAAGAGGCCTCGGTCGTTCACCGGGCACCGAATCGGCCGCCTCCTGCCACGGCAGGAGGCGGCCGGTTCGCTATGCGTAGCGGTAGAGACGGCTGTGGTCGAGCAGCGCCGACGGCCGTACGTTCCACGGCGGCATCGGCTCGTCGAGGGCGAACACCCGTCCTGCTTGCGGATCCGAGGCGGCGAGCCGGGTGCGCGGCAGATAGCCGGAGCGCGGGTGCGCCTGCTGCCAGCGGATCCAGAGCAGATCCATGAACGCGTGATGGAGCCAGAACACCGGGTCGTTGGGCGAGGTCGCGCCCAGCATCAGACCGCCGACCCAGCGGTGCACGCGGTTGTGGTTGCGCCATCGTGCGGGGCCGCCGGCGCTCCAGCCCTCGATGGCGTTGCGGAAGCCGGTCTTCGCGGTGGAGTCCCAGGGGGCCGCGTCGTAGGCGGGTTCCCTGAGGGCCTTGGCGACATCGTTCTTGGTGGGCAGCGACACGGGGTCCGAGGGGCGGCCGAAGTTCCGGGTCAGGAACTTCCCCTCGGTGACACGGGCGTTGATCCTCCAGTTCCCGTTCGAGTACGCGAACGGGCCGGTCATCACCTGCCGGTCACCGGTCCTGCCGTTGCCTCCGAGGAAGTCCTCGGCCCACAGGGAGGCCGCGGGCGTGTTGTCGGTCGTCCAGTCCCAGTAGGGAACGGACACCCCCGGGTCGACCTTCTGGAGAGCACGCTCGAACTCCAGCAGGAACCTGCGGTGCCAGGGAAAGAACGACGGCGTCATATGCGCCGCACGCGGGCCCTTCTCGGCGTCGGGGACGTAGTACTCGCCGTGCATCCGGACGAACTCGTCGTAGCGTCCCGAGCGCTTGAGCGCGAGCAGCGCGTCGACCAGCCGCCGCTTCTCGCTGCGGCTGAGGTTCCGCTGGTTCTTGCGGGTGTGCACCGGTGGGCCCCTCCCGGTTCAGGTGCTGGACGAGGAACTGGACGAGGAAAACGAGGAGTGCGCCGGGGACAGCGCCAGCTGTTCGGCGCCCAGTTCGTCGACCGCGGCGCGAGCCACGTCACGCAGCGTCGGGAACGACTCGTAGTGGTTGACGAGGCTCAGATAGCTGCCATCGGCGCGCCGCATGACGTGCAACGGGCGTCCGTCGATGCGGACTTCGACACTCGGCAGCCCCTTCGCCGCCGCGGCGACCTCGCCGCCGGAACCGGCGGGGACCATATAGGTCGCGGTGCCCTCGATGCGGCGGCCCCGGTACATCTCCGTGAACCGCTCCAGCCCGGGTCCCGAAGCGGCGTCGGTGGCCGGTGCGCCGGTGCCGGGCCTGCGGGAGACGACCGGCGCGAGCACCCCGGCCGTGCCCGCGACCACACCGATCGTGAACAACGCGCGCAGTGCGGCGCGACGGGTGAGGATGCGCATGGGTCCACTCTTTCGACGTGTCCGTGCTTCGGTGTTGTCAACGAGGCGGCCGCCAAAGGGTTCCTCGTCCGGGTGGCCGGATGTACGACTGTCACTTTCACCGTCGTACGGGCGCCGCCGGCCACCCGGGCACGGTGCGTCAGCTCAGCAGCAGACGGGCGACGGGGTCACCCACGACCGAGGGCGCGAGCACCGCGAGCTCGGGCAGCACCGGCTCGGGCTGACCGAAGTGGTCGGGGCGCGGCGCCGACAGTGGTGCGCCGACGGACGCCCCCGGGCTGCTCAGCTCGAGGTCGGAGGCATCCGACTCGGCGGTCGCGACTCCGAGGTTGCCCTCGCCCAGCACGTTCTCCACCGGCAGTTCGAGCAGGGTCTTCGGCACCTCACCGGTGAACGGCACCTGCGGCACCGTGCCTTCCGGCAGCAGCCGCCCCGTGACATGACGCGGGGCCTCGGGCGCACCGGGCACCAGCACCGGGATGCCGGTGCTCAGCGCGGGGGCCTCCAGCGGGACAACCGTCTCCAGGCTCTCCAGCGGCAGCGTGACCGGCACCGACGTACCGGCGACGGCGGGCGCGGCCGCCACCGCCGACGCCATGCACGCGATGACTGCCGCAAGAGACCCTCGGGTGGTCAACTTCATTGCTACGTACGTCCCCTCTGGCTCAACAGACTTTCCGTCGACCTGCTCCAACGAGCCGGATGGCTGAACCAGTGCAAAGTTCCCCTGTCCGCAGCAACGCGTCCCTTGACGCGGGGCGTCACGCGTTTGTGGGAATTCGTCCACTGTCGGGTCGCTGTCGGTCGTCCGGCCCTCGCGGGTGGGCCAGCATGGCCGCCCGAGCCCCAGGAGGTAGTGGCCATGAAGGTCCCAAAGCAGTCGTCCGCATCGCCCCCGCTGCGCGTGGAGGACGTCGATCTCGCCGATCCGTCGTTCTGGCGACTGCCGCGCTCCGTCCGCCTGGAGTCGTTCGCCCTGCTGCGCGGCCTCCCGGCGCCCGCGCACTTCGGCACGGCGCCCGGCTTCCACGCGCTGGTCCGCCACGCGGACGTCATGGAGGCGAGCCGCCGGCCGAAGGAGTTCGCCAGTGCGCCCGGGGTCACCACACCGGAGCCGGCCGCCTGGGCCAAGGCGGTCTTCGGCAACTCGATGGTCAACATGGACGGTCCCGAGCACGCCCGGATGCGCAGGATCGTCTCGCGGGCCTTCACCCCGAAGCTGCTCGCCGACGCGGAGGACGATGTCCGCGAGGTCGCCCGGCGCATCGTGGACGAGATGATCGCCGAACGCCCGCGCGACTTCGTGGCGTCCGTCGCCTCCCGTATGCCGTTCGAGATCATCTGCAATCTGATGGGCATTCCCGAGCGGTGCCGCAGGGAGATCGCCGAACGGATCGACCAGGCGTCGGAGAACGTCGGGGTGAAGCGCGGGCTGCGGATGCCGGGGCGCGGACTGCGTGCCCTGGCCCATATGCAGCTGGTGATGGCCAAACTGGCCCGGGAACGGCGCAGCCGCCCGACGGGTGACCTCATTTCGGCACTGGTGACCGCCGACATCGACGGCCAGTCCCTTTCCTCACGACAACTGGGCGCCTTCTTTTCCCTGTTGCTCGTCGCCGGTGTGGAGACCACGCGCAATGCGATCGCCCACGGACTGGCGCTGCTGTCCGGGCATCCGGATCAGCGCGCCCTGTTGATGTCCGACTTCGACCGCCGTGCCGACGGTGCCGTGGACGAGATCGTGCGCCATTCGACGCCGATCATCCAGTTCCGCCGTACCGTCGCCGCACCGTGCGAGCTCGGTGGCCGCGCATTCCACCCCGGCGAGAAAGTGGTGCTCTTCTACGCGTCGGCCAACCGCGACGAGGCGGTTTTCGAGCATCCCGACGTCTTCGACATCACCCGCGACCCCAATCCCCATCTGGGGTACGGAGGCGGCGGGCCGCACTACTGCCTGGGGGCCCATCTGGCGCGGCAGGAGATGAAGGCGCTCTTCCACGAGCTGTTCACCCGGCCTCGCGATCTGCGGGCCGTGGGCGCGGCCGAGCTGGTCGATTCCAGCTTCGACAACCGCGTCCGCGCCCTGCCGTTCGCCTTCGAGCCGCGCTGAGCGGCTCAGGCCCGCAACTGGCCCACCGGCAGCAGGACATGGGCCGCGGTCAGCAGCGTCTGCTCGTCGCCGAGGAATGCCTGCATCATCTCCTCGGTGACGGGCCGGCCCGGGGCCGCCTCGACCCACGGCCGGCTCGCGATCATGAAGTGCACATGGCCCCGCCCCTCGGCAGCGGCGAGCCACTCCTTCGGGACGGTGCACTGGGCGTTCAGACCGGGCAGGGTGAGGACGGCCTGGCCGCCCTCGACGAGCAGCCGGATCGGGGTGTTGAAGGATGCCTGAGTGGCATCGGTCATGCCACCGCCGGTCTTCAGCCCCAATTCACCGATCATGTGCAGAGCGGCCTTTTCTCCGGCCTCGGGGCCCTCCGCGCCGTCGCCGAGCGAATAGGCCAGCAGATAGGGCATGTCGTGGCCGGCTTCGGGGTCACCGGTCCAGGCGAGAACGGAGAGAGTTCCCAACTCGCGGCGCTGAGCGGGGTTTTTTGCGGTGTTCGCAGTGGTCATGGCTCGGCACCCTAGTGCCCTGACCGACCCCGTCCCTCCCTGCATTCACCTGGATGGGGGAAGCTGAAGCTGCCAGGCGAGAGGCGAATCTCCGACGGTGCTGTGGAACCGCATGATCCGTGCGTTTTCCGGGACTTCGAAAACCATCCAGCCCTCGGCATGTTCACCGGCCGCAAGGGTGTTCCATGCAGCCGGGAGACCCGTGGTGATCTCGCCCGTCTTGACAGCCGGATGACGGCGGCCCTTTTCGTCGGTGACCCATGACTTGCTGACGCGCGCGTCGTAGGACGTCCCGCCGACATTGACCACGGAGAGGTCGACACCGATCCACCGCTTGCCGGCCGCGGGCCGGTGCGTGGCGCGGACACCGCGGGCGGGGTCGACGTAACCGAGGGCCGACACCCGCAGATGCTCGCCGAACGCCCGGCCGCCGAGGTCGACCGTGTCCCCGATGAAGGCCGGCGCGCGGGCGCCCGTCCCTCCTGGCCCGGACGCCTTGGCGTCGGCCGCATCCACGGCGGCGGGCGACGGCGGTGTCCGGTCGCCGTCGGAGGCGCTCTGACAGGCGGTGGCGCCCATCGCGAGCGCCGAGAGGAGCAGCACGGAAGCTACCTGACGCATCGGACCCCTTTTGGTGCGAGCCGTTTTCCGCATCATCACGGCCTTTCCACCGGAAAGCCGCCATCCCGAGGCGTGTCGCCGCCCGTGTCTCCCACGGTGGTTCGAGGGCGCGCGCGGGGGGCGCACAGGCGCGGCGCACCACCCGGTCTCGAAAAACCGTTCCTGCCGTACCCCGTGTCCACCCCCCGGCAGTGACTTCGGCCGCGGGCAGGCGTTTGCCGACTTATGGCAAGGACAACAGCGCCTGCCCGATGGCAGCGCGTCCAGACGCTCTCCACGCCGGATCCGGGTCCGCGCCCGGCGGGCCCGCCCACCGGTGGCAACCCCATCTACGACCAGCTGTCGAAGGAGTGGGCAGCCGCAGGCCGCACCCTTCCCGGCAGGCCCGACCTGGAGTGGAATCACCTCTCCCACTTCCCGACACCAGCCGCCAATCCCCCCGACCCCTTCAACGGTCCTCCGCCGTCCCGCAGGGGCTGGCTCCACGACGACCGCCACCCGGCCTGACCGCGGGCACCGGCCCCGCGGCGACCGGCGCGGCAGGCTGCGGCACACGGGCCGGAGTCCTGTCGCGCAGCCGTCTGCGCACCCCGGCGACGAGCCGGTGTGCGGTGAAGGTCGCGCCGTGGACGAAGCGCATGGAGGGGCCGAAGGTCGGCGCGGCCAGCAGCCCGGCGAAGAACAGACCCGGGCACGAGGACTCGAACCCCGCGCTCAACTCCGGTGCCCGGCTGCTGCCGACGGTGGCGACCGCCCGCCGCAGGGAGGCGTCGAGCAGTCCCAGCCGGTCGAGGTCCGGGACGAAGCCGGTCGCCGCGACGACATGGTCGGCGTCCAGGGTGCTCGCGCCTCCTCCGGGTCCGCCGAGGACCAGCCGTACCCGGCCGCCCCGGACCCCGGCGCCGTGCAGATGGTGTCCGAGCAGCGCGGGCACCTGCTGTTCGTAGCGCTCCCGCAGCCACCACGCGCCGGCCGGGCCGAGCGCCGTGTTCGCGATGCGCTCCCGCGTGGAGGCGGGCAGCTTCCGTACGGCCCACGGCGTCTGTGACCAGATCCAGCTCGTCCAGCCGGTGCCGAGACCGCTGTGCGGACTGCGCAGCGACCGCAGCGGGCCGCGCTCCAGCGGTTCGGGCACGGTGTTCCAGTTGAGCCGGTCCGCGCGGGCCACCAGCCGCGGCCGGGCGCCGCGTTCGGCGAGCAGGGTCGCCGTCTCCAGCGCCGCCTGGCCCGCCCCGACGACCACGACGTCCCGGCCGTGGAAGCGGTCCAGGTCCCGATGACCGCTGCTGTGGGAGACGTACTGCGTCGGCAGAGCGGCCAGCGCACCGGGGATGTTGACGAACGGCATGACCCCGACGGCCAGGACGACGGTACGGGCGTGCACCCGCTCGCCGTCTGCCGTCGCGAGGTGGAATCCGTCCCCGGCCGGCGCGACCGACGTGACGGTCCGCTCGTCGACAACGGGGACCGCGTGCTCGGCGAACCAGAGCCCGTAGTCGGTGAACGCCCCGATGGGGAGCGGCTCTCCGTGCCGGGTGGCGAAGCCCCGTTCGGCACCGAAGCGCTCGAGCGTGCGGTCACCGACCGGGTCCGAGAGGTTGGACGACCACGGCTCCGACTTCAGGAACATGCCCTCCGGCATGTGGTCTCGCCAGGAGGCCATCGTCCGGCCGAAGACCTTCGTACTCATCCCGGCCGCTGCGGCATGGGCCGCCACCGACAGGCCGTACGGGCCCGCGCCGATCACTGCCACGTCGTACATGGTTCGCTTCTCGCTCTCTGCCATCGGGGCTCGGGTCGGTCAGGGCCTCGGGGCCCTGACGTGGGGGGCCGCGCGCGGGGGCGCGTCGGCTCAGGACAGGGACGCGGCGTCGGGCCGGCCGGCGGAGCCGTCGGTGGCCGACTCGCGCGGCCGGGGCGGGCTGTGGGAGGCGGCCGCGGGGTGCGGTCCCAGCAGGGCCCGCAGCCGGCCGGCGCCCTTGGCCAGCCCGCGGCCGAACCAGGCCCGGGTCATGGAGAAGAAGGGCCGCGGGTCGTCGCGTGCGAACCAGGCGGTCTCCACGCCTTGCGCCGGGCCTTCCGCCGGCGGTCCGGTGGGACTCCCCCGGCGTACGGACACGGCGGCGGGCCTCCCCCGGCGCGCCGACACGGCGGCGGAGAGCAGCGCGTAGTTCTCCGCGACGAACACCCGTCCCGGGCGGGCGGACGGGCCCGGCACGAGTTCGCCCGTGAGGTCGAGGTACAGCGCCCGCACGACGTCCAGTCCGCCCGTGTCCGTGAAGAGCCGGAACTGGGCGCCGGGTCTCGGATTGACGTCGAGCAGCTGATAGCTGCCGGTGGACTCCTCCCGCCGGAAGTCCAGGTCGAGGATCCCGTGGTAGCCGACATGGGAGACCAGCCGCAGAGCGGCCGCCTCCACCTCGGGGTTGGGCTGCCAGCGGCCCATCGCGGTGAGGCCGGTACCGACCGGCCAGGACAGCTGCTTGCGTCCGCTGCCCCCGTGCAGACAGGTGAAGTCGCGGCCGAAGTAGCCGTGGAAGAACCAGTCGGACGCCGGCGAGTCGGGCAGGAAACGCTGGAGGAGCAGTCGGCTCCCGGCGAGGGGGCTGCGGGCGAAGAGGCCGCGCGCCTCCTCCGCGGAGCGTACGAGTGTCGTGCTGCGCAGCCCGGTGGCGGGGGACAGCAGCCAGGGCCGGCTCCACTTCGCGACCAGCGGCACCCCCAGCCGGTCCGCGGCGCCGGCCGCTTCGGCGGGGCTGCCGGGGACGACGGTCTCGGGATGGGCGATCCCCGCGGCGGCGCACAGGCCCACCAGCTCGGCCTTGTCCGCGAGCCGCCCCGGCAGTGCGGCGGGCTGCGCGGGAAAGACGTAGCGCTCGGCGAGCCGCGGACCGTGCGCGGCGGCGAGGATCGCGCTCACGTCGTCCATGGCGACCAGGACGGCCCGTCGACCGATCCGGTCCGAGACGCGCAGCAGCATCTCCACGAAGGCCTCGGGAGTGACGGCTCCCCTCAGCCCCGGATGGGCCCGGTGCAGAAAACGGGAGCGGGCGACCGGACTGTGGGCCGCCTCCACCACGGCATGCACTTCGACGCCCGCGCGACCCAGCGATCTGACCGCCCCGAGTGTGCCGTGGTGAAAGGGATTTCGGTCGAGTCGCAGCACCAGAGCGGGAACTCCGTCGTCGAACGGTGGCATCAACGTCACAACTTTCACCTGGATGGTCCTGAATTTCGCGCCCTGTATCGCGAATGGCCTACTGACGAGCTTTCAGACAGCCCATTAGTAAGACTTTCTGCCTACGGTCGTGTACGTCGTGAATGCGACAGCACGAACAGGTCTGACAGGCCGCCAGCTCGCAAGGAGGAGCCATGACCCAACGGCGCCGGCTCACCGGCACCTGCATCGGGACGGTTGCCGCCGGTCTCCTGATCTCCGTGGGCGTGTACGGAGATCTGCCGGCGGGCGCCGCCCCGGCCGACGACCCGACGCCGGCCCCGGTCAGTGCCTCGTCGGTGGCCATGGGCGCCTATCTCCACTACGGCCCGGACGGCCTCCGGCGCATGGCGGAACTCTCGCGATGGCTCGGCGGCGCGGAACTGAAGGTCGGTCACACCTATCTGCCGGGCGACCTGTGGACCAACATCGCGGGCGGCTCGCAGTTCCTGGACGAGTGGGCCCGGTGGCGGCGCGGCGCGGAGGACCGGCTGTTCGTCCTCAACGTGCCCATGCTGGAACGGAACGAGGCGCGCGTCCCCGACCACGAGGTCCGCCGACTGCTGAGGGCGGGTGCCGAGGGTCAGTTCGATCACCACTTCCGGACTCTGGCAGGCCGTCTGGTCGACCTGGGTGCGCCGGACACGGTGATCGTGCTCGGCTGGGAGATGAACGGCATCACGTACACGCACCGCTGCGGCCCGGATCCGGCGTCCTGGAAGACGTACTGGAATCGCATCGTCACGGCCATGCGTTCGGTGCCGGGGCAGAAGTTCCGCTTCGACTTCGCCCCGAACCGGGGGACGGACGCGATTCCCTGGACCGAGTGCTATCCGGGCGACGACGTCGTGGACATCATCGGTATGGATTCGTACGACCAGGCTCCCGGACGGACGTTCCAGGAACAGGCGACGGCTCCGTACGGACTGCAGCAGCAGGTCGAATTCGCTGCGGCGCACAACAAGGCGATCTCGTACCCGGAATGGGGACTCTTCCGGAACGGCGACAACCCCGAGTACATGCGCGGAATGCTGGAATGGATCGAGCGGCACAAACCGCTCTACCAGACCATCACAGACTACTGTCCGCACGGCGTCTGGCAGTGTGATGACAACCCCAAGTCGTCGATGGTCTTTCGGTCGATGCTGTTCGCGAAGCCGGTTCCTCCGACGCCGCCTGTCGTGCCCACTCCCCCGGTCGTGCCGACTCCTCCGGTCGTGCCCAGTCCGCCCGTCGTGCCGGTGCCCGTCCCCAAGCCGACGCCGAAGCCGGCCGAGACGACACCGGTGCCGGTCCCGACGCCCGTGCCTCCCACGCCCACTCCCACACCGACTCCCACACCGACACCGACCGCTTCGGTGACGCCGAAGCCGGTCGAGACGACCCCCGTCCCGGCCACTCCGACCACGCCGGCCGCGCAGCCGACCCCGTCCTCCACGCCGGTCAAGCCGGCGCCGAAGCCGACACCCACCGCGCCGCCCAAGGAGACGAACTCCATCGAGTGGTGCTTCCCGGTGAGGCTCGGCGCCTGGTTCGGACAACAGGGCGCGGGCGTGTACGACCGGCAGATCTGCATCCGCGTGCCGCTGCCCGGCAGCGGGTTATAGCGGGCACGGTCTAGCGGGGCCCGGCCGCCCGCAGGTCGTTCAGGCGGGCGCGCCACTGCTGCGCGGCGGGGAACCGTGCCTTCACGGTCCCCGCCGCGTGGTCGCGCCACTGGGCCCGCCCGGCGTGCAGGGAGAGCGCCGGCCCGAGCCGGGACGGTGCCATCAGCAGCCGCTGGTTGGTGACCGCCTCGGGACGCCAGTGGTTCTTGTACGACTCCTTGCCCCGCAGCAGGCTCACCACCCTGCGGCCGGTGGCCGCCGCCAGGTTGACGTCGTGCCGGAGCAGCATGGTCGCGACGTCGATCTTCTTCTCGCGCAGCTCCGGGTGGGCGCCGTAGAGGTAGCCGCCGGTGAGACCGTCGGACATCAGAGCCACGTTGGCCGCCACGACCTCGCCGTCCAGCCGGTACTCGGTGAGGGCGGCGTTTCCGTCGCGGACCAGCCGGCGGGTCGCCCGCACCAGATGTTCGGCGAACCTGGGGCGCAGATGCTCGACCGTCACCCCGCGTCCCCGCCACTGGAGTTCGTGCAGCCGCAGAAGGTGCTCCATGGCGGCGGGCACCTCGTGCTCGGTGACGGTGTGGCCCTCGATCTTCAGCGCGTCGATCTTGCGCAGCTTGGCGCGTACGCGCTGGGCCCGGCTGGCCGGCATGCGCTTGACCAGCTCGTCCATCGGCTCCGCGGGGAGCTCCAGACAGACGGAGTCGGTGAGCCGTCGCCGGGGGCCGGTCCAGCTCTCGTAGAGCCGTTCGGCAGCCGCCCCGGGCCGTACCTCGCGCAGATCGATGACCGCGTGGCGGGCCGCGTGCCGAAGTCCCCTCTCCAGGGCCTCGATCGCACAGTCCGCGTGCTCGTCGTCGACGAGGATGTCGCCGTAGTCGGAGATTCCGCCGCCCAGGGACACGAGCAGCGGCATCGGACGGTGGACGAGCATCAGTGGAGCGGCCGCGATCAGCCGCCCGTCCAGGCGTACGAGTACGATCCGCAGCCGTCCGTCCGTGCCGTAGGAGAGCCACCAGGACTCCAGCCAGGCGTGGCTCTGGAACGGTGTGGCGGTGGAGCAGCGGCGTTGCAGCTCGTCCCACTCCGGCCGCAGCCGTGCGAAGTCGCGCTGGTCGCGGACCAGCGTGACGGCCAGGCCCTCCCGTTCCGCGTCCATCAGACCAGCTCCCTCTCGGCCGCGACGGAACCGGCCGGGGCGGGAACGGTTGTCGTGGCCGAGGGCCTGCGGCCGCGGCGGGGGCGCACGAGCAGGAACAGCCCGCCCAGGAGCCCTCCGGTGCAACCGCCCACGGCCGCGGCGAGAGGGGCCGACGGGGAGACGGGCTCTGCGGGCGGGATGGCCGGGGAGAAGCTCATCAGCCGCACCCCGGTGTTCTTGGCCACCTGGTTGCTGCTGACGAAGACGGCGTCGGCCACCGCGTTGGCGAAGTCGGCGGCCGCGGCGGGCCGGTCCGACGTACCGGTGATCGCGATCATCGGCGAATCGGGCGAGGTCTCGGTCCGCACCTTGCTGCGCAGGGTCTTCGGGGAGACCCCGGCGGCCACGCGGGCGCCCGCGAGGGTGGAGTCGCTGGTGGCGATCCGGCCGTACGCCTGCGCGAAGCCAAGGGCGGCGCCGGGCTGGGCGTCCTTGTCGGAGACGGCGACGACATAGCTGGTGGCCGCGTACTGCGGTGTCGCCGTCAGGCCGTACACGGTGCCGCAGAGCGCACCGGCGAGTACGCACGCGGGCAGCGGCCACCACCGGGGCAGCGAGGTGTTCCTGGCGCGCAGCCGGCCGTGCCCTCGACGGGTGGCGGGTTCCTGCTGGGGCGACTCGGTCATCGGCGTGTTCTCTCGGTCGAGGGGGTGGGCATACGGGAAGGGCTCGCGGTGAGCGCGTGCGCGTAGACGTCCATGAGGCGTTCGCTGCTGCGGGCGATGTCGTAGTGGGCGACGGCCGGCGGCGGATCGAACCGCTCCGCCGCGGCCGTCATCCGCTCCCGCAGGAGGGCCGTCAGCTCCTGCGCGGTGCCGTCGATGCGGCGTGCGCCGGGTGCCTGACGGGACGGCAGGTCCTCGACGGCCGGGCAGGTGCTGTGCAGCACGGGCAGACCGGCGGCCAGCGCCTCGACCACGGCGAGCCCGAAGGCCTCCTCGCGGGAGACCGAGACGAACACGTCCATGGCGCTCAGCAGCGCCGGGACGGCGGGGGCGGCCGCGCCGGCGTGGGCGTCGCACTCACCGAGGAATCGGATGCGGTCGGCGGCGTCGAGCCGGGCGGCCAGGGCGTTCAGGGTGGTCAGTTCGGGTCCGTCGCCCGCCACCAGGAGCCGGGCGCCGGGGAGCCCCGCCACCGCGCGGACCAGGACGTCGAAGCGCTTGCCGGGCACGAGGCGGCCCACCCCGCCCACCACGAAGGCGTCCGGCGGGATGCCGAGCCGGGCCCGGGTGGCGAGCCGTTCGGTGGCGCTGAAGCGGAAGCGGGCGGCGTCGATGCCGTTGGGGACGACATGGATCCGTTCGGCGGGCACGCCCCAGTCGGACAGCCGGGCCGCGACCGTGTCGGAGACGGCGACGGTCGCCGAACCCAGCCGCTCGGTGCCGAGGTACAGCGCACGCGTCGGGCGGGTGAGCGGCCGGCCCTCGATCTCGGCCTGCCCGAGCGAGTGCTCCGTGGCGACGGTGGCACGGACACCCGCGAGCCGGGCCGCGATCCGCCCGTAGACGCAGGCGCGGTACAGATGCGTGTGGACGAGGTCGTACGCGCCCCGCCGGATCAGCCGGGTCAGCCGGGGCAGCGCCTGGAGGTCCCGGTTGCCCCGCATACCGAGGTGCAGCACGTCGACGCCGTCCGCCCGCAGCCCGTCGGCGACCGCACCGGGGTTCGTCAGCGTCACCACGTCGCAGTGCACCGGAAGATGGCGCAGCAGCACCCGCAGCTGCTGCTCGGCACCGCCCGCGCCGAGGCCGGTGATGATGTGCAGCGCCTTCACCGCGGTCACGTCCCGAGCCGGTGCCGCAGCCGCTTCACCGTCAGGCGCAGCCCCTGGTCGGCCTGGCTGATGTGCGTACGGGGCAGGGCGTGCGGACCGGCCAGGGCGCCGGGCCGGATCGCGCAGCCGTAGGAGTAGCCCGCTTCCCGCACCGCTTCGACGGCCCGCTCGTCGACCGTGCCGTACGGATAGCAGAAGCCCTCCGGGACCGTGCCGGTGAGCTGGTGGATCCATTCGCGGCTGCGCAGGGTCTCCTGGCGCAGGACCTCGTCGTCGAGCGTCGTCAGGTCGACGTGGTAGAGCCCGTGGGAGGCGATCTCGGTCCCGGCGGCGGCGGCGGTGTGGATCTGCTCCTCCGTCAGCAGCGGCTTGCGCGGGCCCTCCGGGTCCCATTCGTTGTTGCCGCCGAGACGCCCGGGCAGGACGAAGAGGGTGGCCGCGCAGTCGTGGCGCTCCAGCACCGGCACGGCCTCGTCGACGAAGTCGGCGTACCCGTCGTCGAAGGTCAGACCCACGAGGCCGCGGTCCTCGCCGCGGGCGCGGGCGCGCATCAGGGTGCCGACGCCGACGCCGGTCAGCCCGCGGCGGCGCAGCCACCCGAGCTGGAGGTCGAGCCGGCCGGGGGCGACGGTGATGCCGTAAGGGTCGTCCGTCGGATCGGCCACCGAGTGGTACATCAGGATCCAGGGCCAGGCGGAACGGCCGGTGCGGGTGGGTGCGACGGGGTGCGTCTGCGCCGTGTCAGCGGACATGACGGATCCTTTGCCGGGTCAGGGTCAGCAGATGGAGGACTTCCGGGGCTCTGACCGCGAACCCCGTGACGAGGAAGACTGCGGGCACCAGCAGACAGCCGGCGACCGTGCTGAGCAGGGGGTCGGCCACCAGTGGAGCGGTCAGCCCGCCGGCGAGGGCGGCGACGGCGGCGGCGACGGCGAGCCGGCCGAGGGAGACGCCGATGGAGCGCACCTCGATGGCGATCACCCGGGAGCCGAGACCGCACAGCAGCAGTACGGCGGTGGTGGAGATGCCGGCGGCATTGGCCGCCGCGATGCCGTACACACCGAAGCGGCCGACCGCCGCCGCGCCCGCGACGATGGTGACGAGCAGACCACCGGCCATCGCGGCGGCCGGGTACCAGGTGGGCCGCCCGGCGGAGAAGAAGGGCCGGCCGAGCGCGCCGACCAGACAGTGCCCGAGGAGCCCGGTGGCGTAGACACGCATGACGGTGGCCGTGGTCTCGGTGTCCTGCGCGTCGAACGCACCGCGCTGGAACAGGACTTCGATGAGCTGGGGGGCGTAGCCGAGGACGAGGGCGGTGCCGAGCAGCACGACCATGCCGGCGAGCGCCAGATCGTGCTCCACCCGGCGGCGGGCGCGTTCCCGGTCGCCGTCCGCCATCGCCTTCGCGACCACCGGGAAGGTGACCGTGCAGATCATCAGCGACAGCACCATCGGCAACTGGGCGACTTTCTGCGCGTAGTTGAGATGGGAGATCGCACCGCCGGGCAGGGACGAGGCGAGGAACCGCTCGACGAGGACCTGCGACTGCCGGCTGACGGCGAAGAGGACGACCGGCGCAAGGACGGCGAACCCGATGAGCGGCGGGGCACTGCGCTGCCGGGGGATGCGCCTGGCGCGCCTCGGCCGGGTCCCGGCCACCCGCCGGACGAACGACGGGAGTTGTACGAGCACCATGAGCAGCCCGCCGACCGCGACCCCGGCCGCCGCGGCGCGTACGCCCCACAGGGAGTGCAGCGCCAGAGTGGTGGCGATGATGCCGACGTTGTAGGCGAGATAGACACCGGCGGGCGGCACGAAGGTGCCGTGTGCTCTCAGGGCCGCGCTGAAGTACCCGGCGATCCCGAAGGTGAGAACGGTCAGCGCGGTCAGCCGGGTGCAGTCGACGGCCAGTTGGGGCTTGTCGAAGCCGGGGGCGAGCACCCCGACGACGAGCGGCGCGCACACGATCAGCAGGGCGGCGGCGCAGGCGAGCAGTGCGAACAGCCGGGGCAGGGTGGCCGTGACCAGCTCCCTCACCGGGTCGCGCGCGCGGTCGGCGGCGCGCCGGGCCAGGGCGTGACTGAAGGCGGGCACCATCAGCAGCGCCATCGCGTCCTCGATGAGGAGCGTGGACGCCATCTCGGGCACGGTCCAGGCGATCAGGAAGGCGTCGCTGTCGGTGCTCGCGCCGAAGATCTGGGCGATGGCCTGGTCGCGTACGAGACCGAGGAGTGCCCCGGCCGCGGTCAGACCGGCGGTGACGGCGGCGGCCTTGGCGAGGAAGTTGCCGAGCCGGGGCGGCTCGGTGCCGGTCGGTGCGGGCCGTACGACGGGTCCGGTGCTGGTGTCGTTCACGCGGCGGTCTTCTCGTCGCGAGCGGCCAGCGCCCACCAGGCGGCGAGGCCGAGGACCACGCCGGTGAGGACGGTCGAGGGGCCTCCGATGTCCGCGTACAGGAAGTCGACGGTCTGCCAGAGCATCAGTCCGACGGCGGCCAGCCCGCAGTCCGCCGCCGCCGTGCGCACCCGGCGGGCCCGGACCAGTCGGCGCACTCCGCCGACGAGGACGGCCGCCCAGCTGCCGACGAAGGCGGTGAGGCCGATGAGGCCCTGCTCGCTGAGGACCAGCAGATACATGTTGTGCGGCGACAGCAGGGGCTGCTTCTGGAAGGCGTGACCTGCGCCCGCGGTGTCGCTGCCCGAGGAGAGGCCGATGGAGGCGTGAGAGTCGCGGTGGGCGGGGAAGCCCTTGAGGCCGACGCCCGCGGCGGGCTGCTCCCGCCACATGCTCGTCGCGGCCTCCCACATGGTGTACCGGTCGGTGACGGAGCGGTCGGGCGCCGCGGTCACCTGGGTGATGCTGCTGAGCCGCTGGGAGATCATCTCGGATCCGACGCCGAATCCGCCGACGAGCACGACGCCGAGAGCGGTGAGCACGGCGAGTGCCCGTACGGCCTGGCGCAGCCCCGTCAGCAGGATCATGGCGAGGGCGGCGACGGCGGTCGCGATCCAGGAGCCCCGGCTGAACGACAGCGCCAGGGGCACGATCAGCACCCCGGCCGCGGCCGGGGCGAGAAGACGGACCTTGCGGGGCGTCCCGGCGGGCGGGCGCAGCGCGAGGGCGGCGGCGGCCAGCAGTCCGTACGCGACGACCGTGGCCATGCCCATGACGTCCGTCGGTCCGAAGGTGCCGACGGCCCGGATGTCCTCGCCCATGTACGAGGCACCGGTCCCGGTGGCGTACTGGTGGATGCCGATCGCCCCCTGCACGAGGGCGAGAGCGGTGAGGCAGCCGATGACGACACGGAAGTCACGGGCGTCGCGCAGCAGCAGCACGACGGCGGCGGGCACCAGCACGAAGACCTGGAGGTAGCGGACGAGGCCCGGCAGGCCGGCCTGCGGATCGGCGGCGGTGACGGTGGCGACGGCGAACCCCACGGCGGGGATGCCGAGAACGATCGCAGCGACCGGGGTCAGCGGTCTGGCCCGCATCCGCATCACGCGCACCAGCGCGAACAGCACCAGCACACCGGAGGCCAGGTCGGCGGGTGCGAGGCCGCCGGAGCCCGCCTGGCTCTGCGGGCCGAGCGGGGCGGCGAGCAGCAGGACGGTCACGATCAGCGGCAGCAGCGGCCACCAGTGGGCCGCTGCCCGGCGGACACGGTCGGCCGTCGGCGGGGGCCCCGCCGGGGGGCCGGCGGGCAGGACGGCGGGCTCGGCGGCCCACATGACGCTCATGCTCAGCTGCCTCCGAGCCGGAACAGCGAGACGGCGGTGCGCGCGAGGATGCACACGTCCTGCCAGGGCGTCCAGGTGTCGATGTAGTGGTTGTCGAAGCGGGCGCGCTCCTCGATGGAGGTGTCACCGCGCAGTCCGTTGATCTGGGCGAGGCCGGTGATGCCGACGGGCATCCGGTGGCGCGCCTGGTAACCGGGGTGGATCCGGCTGAACGTGGCGACGAAGTACGGCCGTTCGGGCCGCGGGCCGACCAGGCTCATGTCACCGCGCAGGACGTTCCACAGCTGCGGCAGTTCGTCGAGCGACGACTTGCGCAGCACGGTGCCGGTGAGGCTCATGCGCCGGTCGCGGGCGACGCTCCAGCGGGTCGCGGACTCGTGCTCGTCGGCCGGTCGGATCGTGCGGAACTTCAGCAGCACGAACGGCCGTCCGTCCAGGCCGATGCGCTCCTGACGGAAGATCACCCCCGGCCCGTCCGCGAACCGTACGGCGAGGGCGCACACCGCCATCACGGGAGCCGCCGGGAGCAGCGCGACGGCGGCCAGGACGATGTCGACGACACGCTTGACGGCACGGGCGACGGGCCGGTGCAGCCCGGCGTCGAGGGGCTGCGCCGAGAACCCCCACAGATGGTCCTGCCCGGCCGCGCGGTACGCGGGCCTCCCGGCGGCCGCGCCGCCGTCGACCAGCCAGAGGCGGCAGCCGTGTTCGGTCAACAGCGGCACGAGCGCGCTGGTTTCGGCGTCGCAGTTCGGCTCCGTGGTGAACACGGCGTGCCGCACGGAGTTCTGGATGACCGCGCGGGTGACGTCCTGCCTGCCGACCAGCACGGGCAGCGGCCCGGACCCGCCCTGCGCCGGTGTCCGTCGCAGGGCCACCTGACCGACCGGCCGCATCCCGTACTCCGCGTGCTCGTACAGCGCGTGGACGACCTGTTGGGCGAGCGGCCCGCCGCCGATGACCAGTGTCGACTGCGGCCGGCGCGCGGCCGTCCAGCGCCGGAAGCGGTAGACGAGCGAGCGGGCGCCACAGCAGAGCACGGTCTGCGCGACGGCGGCACAGGCCAGCGTGGTCCAGCCGGTCGCGTACCCGCCGCTGTACGCCGTGAGCGCCTCGGCCACGGCGATCCACTGCACCAGCGCGAGCAGGCCGACCGTCGGCAGTTCGGTGAGCGCCGAGGGGGACAGGCTCGGCCGGTAGAGGCCGCGGCATGCCTGCGCCGCCGGCTGGAGGACCGCGAGGAGGCCGAGGACGACCGGCGGCCAGGGCAGCCGGGGAAGCAGCAGACCGGCGGCGAGCGCCACGGCGAGCACGTCGGCGGCGAGCAGTGCCAGGACCGGACCGCGGCCGTCGATGCTCCGCGGGCCGAGCGCCGCGGCCTCGCCGTCGGAGGCCCTGCGGGGCGGGTGGATCGTGGCGGCCGGGCGCTGGACGGCCCTGGCCTGGGCGGCTCGGGGCGCGGGGGCACTCTCCGTCGTCATCGTGTGATGCGCTTCCTCGTCAGGGGGCGGGGCGAGCTCAGAAGGTCCTGGTAGAGGCCGGACACAGCGGCGGCGGTCTGCCGTACGTCGCAGGTCGCCCGCATATGGGCCTTCGCCTCCCGGCCCAGCACACGGCGCAGTTCCGCGTCCTGGAGCAGCCTGCCGAGGGCGGCCGCGAGGGCCGGCGGGTCGTCCGGCGGTACGAGGGAGTGGGCCTCGTGGCCGGACGGCAGACTCTCCCGCGCCCCGCTGACGTGGCTCAGCACGACCGGCCGTCCGCAGGCCATCGCTTCGAGCGGGGCGAGCGCCATGCCTTCCCAGCGGGAGGGAAGGACCACGAGATCCGCCGCGCGCAGCCACGGCCTCACGTCCCGGACCGCTCCGGCGAACAGGACGCTGCGCGGCGCGGTCCCGGTGAGCCGTGCTCGGTCGGGGCCGTCCCCGGCCAGCACCAGCCGGGCGTCGGGGGCCAGTTCGCGCACCCGGGGCCAGGCGCGCAGCAGGACGTCCTGACCCTTCTGCCGGCACAGCCGCCCCACGCACAGGACCAGCGGGGCATCGGCGGGCAGGTCGCCCAGCTCGGGCAGGGCGAGCCGTGCCCGCTTGCGGCGGGCCTCCTCGTCGATGTCGTCGTGCGCCTCACCGTCCGTGTCGTCCTGCGCGAAATGACCGAGGTCGATCCCGTTGGGGATCACGGCCCAGCGGGCGGCGATCCCGGCCCGCTCCCCCGCCTGCCGTTCGCTCTCACTGACGCAGAGCGTCCGGGTGCTCCAACGGGTGCCGTAGCGCTCCCACGTCAGCGCCAGCCCGGCCGCGCGCCCCTCCACCGCGTCGAAGGACCAGGCGTGCGGCTGGAAGACGGTCGGCACCCGCCCCCGCACGGCGAGCCGGGCGACGAGCCCCGCCTTGGCACTGTGCGCATGGATCAGCTGCGGACCCGTGTCGCGGATCAACCGGGACGCGGTCAGAACCTCTCCGGGCAGTCCGGGACCGGGGGCGCGGACCGCGGACCAGATCCGCACGCCCGCGCCGGCCGCCGCGGCGCTCTCGGCGAGTCCGCCGCCGGACGGGCAGGCCACGACCGGCCGCAGCCCTTCGGCGACCTGAGCCCGGACAAGGTCGGTGACGACCCGCGCGACTCCCCCGTCCACCGGCTGGACCAGGTGAAAAATCGTCAGTTGGCTCGGCTCAGCCCGACTGCTGTGCGGCACGTGCGGCTCTCTTCGGACGTGGACTGTGGATCTGGCTCAAACGAGCAGGGCCGCATCGGAATGTCAGCGGCGGGTGTCTGCCTGCACGAAGAGAACGCCGAGGAAGTATCCGAGGTTTTCGGCGTTGAACCGGAAAATCAAACTCGTCCCACCGGACACGAGTGCGGGCCCGATGTCGAACACGTCGGAGTCGTATCCCAGTGTGTTCATATGGCCTGGTTGACGGCTGATCGCACCGGCCGGATCGGCGATCGTGGAGTTCATGACATCGGTCGCCGGATTCGCGGAATCGGAAATACCGAACGCCTTTCCGCCGGGCGTACGGACGTCCACCCGGTCGCCTTTCCGACCACGGTCGCCGTCGTACGAGACGATCCCGGCGCGGCCCTTTCCGCGCGCGGGGACACGCAGACCGCCGACCTGGACCTCCTGGATCCTGCGCCGGGCGTCCAGCGTCTCGAAACCGTCCCAGAGCGAGATCTGACGCAGCGGCTCCGCGCCGTTCTCGTACGCGACGACCAGCGTCCAGCCGCCCCAGGCACCGGCCTTGGAGTGCCCCATGGCGACATTGATCTGGGCGACGGTGTAGAGACCGGAGCCGCTCTGGCGCACCAGTGGAGTCACGTCGGCGGACGCCTGGTAGACATCGCTGCCGGCCGTGTCTCGGTGGGCGACGCGGGTGTCGGCGAGAACCGCCTTGTACCGGCCGCCGGGTTCGGCGATCAGGATCCGGCCGTTGTCCTTGGGCGGCTTCTGCTCACTGACCCGCAGGTTTCCGCCCCAGTACAGACGGGCGTACGTCACCCGGGAGTGCGCCGGCAGATCCAGCACGGCCCGGCTGGAGTTGTAGGTGTTGGGATCGTCGTCCTCGTCGACGTAGAACATGTCCCAGTCGTTGTTGGCTCCCGCGCCTCCCGCGCGGACCGCCGAACACGATGTCGCCGAAGGGGACTTCGGGCTGCGGCAGGTGATCGCGGAGTTGGCGGTGCGCACGACACCGCCGTGCTGCACGGCCTGATACCGCTGGGTGAAAGGAAGGCGAGGCGATTCCTCAACCGGGGCGGCGCCGGCCGGAAGGGGAGCGGCCGAGAACGCCAGGCAGAGCATGGCGCCGAGGGCGCCTCGCGCTGCGAAGCCGGTCGACTTCGACATGTACGGCTCCCCATGTTCGATCAACGCGACAAATCAGAAGGCACTTTGTCAGAGATCGGGTGGAAAATCACGCAGGGCTCGCTCTCTCCGTGAACACACCGGCGAGAAGGCCGCACAAGGGCAGACGTTCGACACCGAAGAACAGTTGATACGAGAATTCGAGCAGGGGTTTCTCCGGCGTCGAGGGCTCGTTAGCCAAGCCGACGATGGCGATGAACGCCACGGAGAAAGGGATACGAAAAAGATGAAGCACTCGAGGATTGCCGCGCTCGTTGTCGGCTCCGTCGCCGCGATCGGGTCGGCCTCCCCCGCACTCGCCGCCGACATGACGGCCATGCCCCCGATGAGCCTCAACGGCGGCCTGACCAAGGCGCTCTCCTCGACGCAGGATCTCGGCCAGGCGGACACCTCCGCGGTGACGGACGTGGCCCGGACCGTGACCGACCTCAACAACGTCAAGGGCCAGGCCCCGCAGCAGGTGCTCAAGACCGCGGCCTCGCTGACCCCCATGCTGGGCGGGGTCGAGCTCGGCGGCTGAGCCTGCCGTCACGGCACGAATGCGAGCCGGGCGGGGTGCGCAGCCACACGGCCGCACCCCGCCTTTGTCGTGCCCTCGCCTTGTTTCGTGTCCCTCGTGCCGAGCCGTGTCGTTGCCGGGCGGCCGGACACAAGGGTGGCGCCCCGGTCAGGAC